>NZ_CP194516.1:302925-605850 GCF_050931845.1 Poriferisphaera sp. WC338 | reverse complement strand
AACTTTGACTCCAACACCAACCTCACGGGTTTGGGTACCGACCAAGTCGCTGCCTCTGGCAACGCATGGGTCGCAGCTGGCGATCACAACGGCTGGACCAACAATGACGCAGGCACAGTCATGACCGATCTTGGCGGAGGCATCTATGAATTCACTGCAGTTATTGCAACCGCTGGTGATTGGGGCTGGAAAGCAGTTAACAGTGGCTCATGGGCCGCCCTGGGTGCTGACAGCTTATCTTTCAATGCCGACAACGTTGCCTACACAACTACGGTAGACAACCAATCCGTTACTTTCCGCATCGATACAGTAAACGGCGTTGCGACAGCCATCGTTCCAGAACCAGCCAGCATGGCACTTCTCGGCCTTGGCGGTTTGGTAATACTTGCACGTCGTCGCAAATAATCTTGCGATACGACGCTGCTAACTAACTTAGCCCCCGGTATAGCGGGACGCGTCGACTTCTCGTCTGACGCGTCCCGTTTTTTCATACCATCAACTGCTAGAAACCGCAGTCTTTATCAGGCTTCACACTTTAACCACGTTGTTTAACGACACCGTCTCGCATGAGGGCATTTGCCGGTTACTTTTACTTAATAGCCCGCCATCCCCCACGGCGGCCTCGCAGCCCGCTCCCCCAGTTGACGCTGCTTTTACATCAAATCTTTCAGGAGTGTGAGATCATGCGTTTTTCGATCAAGGCTTTTGCTTCAACGACATCGATACGTAACCTGCTATGTGCTGCCATGTCGCTTCACGTCATCGCGTCGGCAACATATGCCGTTGATACATCCGCGCCTGTGACCCTTCAGTATTTTGAAGGCAACTACAACACCATCAACGCTCGTGCCTCTGACATCTTCATGGCGGGCTACGGCAACATCTGGCTTCCGCCCCCCGGCCGCGCAGAATCCGGTGATCAATCTGTCGGCTACGACCAATACGACCGCTTTGATCTCGGCTCTGCAGGTCACGAAACACTCTACGGTACAGAGACCGGCTTAAAAACACTCGCAAACACACTCGATAAAACAGGCACCAATCTGCACATCGATCTTGTCTGGAACCACAACGGTTTCTCTGATCGCAGCAACAGCGATTTCGTCAACTCCGGCGGCTACCCCGGCTTCTGGCTAGGCGAAGGCAGCAACGACGGCGACTTCCACGGACCTTTTGAAGGCGGCGATCTTAACGGCCGCTTGTCCGGCTTAATCGATATTGATCACTCAACCAATCACCAATTCATTCGCAACCCGGTAGATGCAAGCAACCCACAGAACGTCCCAGCCGGCACACAAGATTGGTGGGGCAAACTCGCTAACGTTGCCGATCCAAACAACGCACGCTTCTACACCGACCAACAAGGCACCGCACACACCTATTACGATCCCAAGAGTGGCCAGACATTCACCCGTTACGAATTTAATTCAAGTGATCCTACTGCAGGCGATGCGGTTCCAGAAAATGCTCTTGGCTACCTCATGCGAAACGCACAATGGCTTGTCGAAGAAATCGGTGTTGATGGATTCCGTTTGGATGCAGCGAAGCACTATGAAGGCTGGGTCCTCGATTATTTCGATCGCGCTGTATATGACACCAATCCGCGCAAACTGCTTGATGGCTCGACCCAACATGTCTTCAGCTACGTCGAAGCGCTCACAGGTGACCGGGGATACCTCGACACTTTCGTGCAGAAAACCATCGACCCGAATAACCCAGGCAATGTCGGCGGCAACCGTGATGCACTCGACTTTGCCAACTTCTTTGCACTCAAGCAAAACCTTTCAAACAACGGCTTCCAGAACGACTGGCGTAACCTCGTCAACGCGGGCATGGATGTCTATGACGACGGCCAGAAGAACGGATCCGCTGGCGTGACCTTCGTCAATTCGCATGATGACTTTGGCGCAGACCTCAGCAACGTCGCCCATGCATACAACCTCATGCAAGCGGGCAACTCGATCGTCTACTTCAATTCCAAAGAGCATGGCGAAGGACGTGACTTCCCCAAAGATGGTCGCGGCGATGCTCTCGGCGGCGTCTATGGTGATACCATCACCACGCTCGTCAACATCCGCAACACACACGGACGCGGCGACTACCGTGAACGTTGGCTATCCAAAGAACTTCATGCTTACGAACGTGGAAATGCCGCTCTAGTTCTCCTCAACAACCGCACCGATGGCGGCTATGACGAGCGAACACTGCGTGTTGATTTTGCACCTAATACATATCTTGTTGAGTTAACAGGCAATCACAACAAGAGTGGCGACATCGCTGAAGTACTGCAAGTTTTCCAAGGTAATGATGGCAATTCCTATGTCACCACACGCTTCCTGCGAAACGATGGCCAAGATCAAGGCTACCTGATCTACGGTCTTGCCAAACCTAAATCCGAAGACGGTATCGAGCTTTCCAATGTTGATTCGATTCTTACCGGTGGCAACACCGACAGCAGTTCATACGCCAATGCCACCAAGCGTTTGACCGATCTCCACGTGATCAAATCAGACAATTTTGAAATTAAACTCGAAACCCAAGCAGTCAGTTTAAACTTCAACGGCACAACTGTACGTGATGCTGATGCAGACGGCGACGCAGCTATCTTCAAGTTCGATGGCGGGCTGGATCTGAATGGCAATGGCAATGTTGATCATGTTACGCCAAACTCCGTGGCCTACGGCTTTGAAGAATTCACAGGCACCAACCAAGCTGGCTATGGTTCATTGAACGGCAACGGACTTTATGCTCAAAACATCGATGCATCATTGTTGGCCGAAGGTGAACACTACATCACCATCCGCGCCTTCCGTCATCGAAACGATGGTGGGCCAGCTATCTATGAAGATTTCAAGAAAGCGATCTATGTCGACCGCCTCCCACCCGAATCGAAGCTGACTTCATTCAATGCGATCACAGAAGGCACCAATGAAAGTCGACGCGTCGTAATGAACTCTGTCGACATGACCGCTAATAACATGCATGTCTTCATGGACCTCGGCGCCAATCTGACCGATGCCCAAGTCCTCGCACTACTCAGCGGCAGTTCACAAAGTGATCACACCGATCAAGGCCAATGGGAAAAGAACTTCTACGGCGTCAAGCACGGCAACCATGCAATCACCATCGTGACGTTTGAAATAACGGGCACCTACAACATCCAGCGTTTTGCCGGCCAATACACCTCGACCATCCTCGGCGCAGGTCTTGGCGACACCGACTTTGATTCCAATTATGACATCGACGACGTGAATGCATTCATTAGCGTTTTTGAATCAGATAACATGCAATTCAATGCTGCTGCAGACTTCGACGGCAACGGCCTGATCGATAACGCCGACATCCTACTCATGAGCGCACGTCTTGCCGAAGTTGGCGCACCAAACACAGCTATCAATGCCTTCAATGCATGGGCTGGCACAATTCCCGAGCCCGGCATGGCCATGCTGTTCGGTACTGTGAGTCTCTTAGCCCTTCGCCGCCGACAACGCGTAGCATAAAGAAAAATCACAACACTCAACACCCCACCACCGAAGCCTTGGAACTCACGTTTCAAGGCTTCTTTTTAGGCCCCTCAATCATAAGGCCCTATGTATACGGCCATCTAGATAGCCGTTCATAAACATCGATTTTACAATCTAAGTCACATGTGTATGGCACGATCTTCTGCAGCCATTGCCGCTTCCTTCACCGCTTCACTCAATGTCGGATGAGCGTGGCAAGTTCTAGCGATATCTTCGCTGCTCGCACCAAACTCCATCGCCGCGGCACACTCCGCGATCAAATCACCGGCATGTGGCCCGATGATGTGCACACCTAAAACACGATCCGTTTTTGCATGCGCCAAAACCTTCACGAAGCCCTCTGCGTATTCAATCGCCTTCGCTCGGCCATTCGCCATAAATGGGAACTTGCCCTTGCGATACTCAATGGCTTCATCTTTGAGTTCATCTTCAGTTTTACCCACAGTCGCGATCTCAGGATGCGTGTATACGACTGCCGGGATCGCTTTGTAGTTCACGTGACCATAGCCGGTCACGATTTTCTCGACGCAAGCAACACCTTCCTCTTCAGCTTTGTGTGCAAGCATTGGACCAGGTATCACATCGCCAATCGCATACACACCTTCGACACTGGTCTTGTAATCTTCATCAACCACGATCCAGCCTCGTTCATCGCAACGGATACCCGCATCAACCAATCCAAGATTCGCTGTATTCGGAGCCCGACCAACCGCTACCAGTACACGGTCCGCTTCGACCGGATCACCATTACGCCGTTCAATAATCACTTTCTTGCCTTCGTTCTTTACGCCCATCACCCTGCTGCGTAATTCAAACGAAATACCCTGCTTTTCAAGCAGTTTATGCGCTTCCTTGGCAACTTCGCTGTCCATTCCGGGCAAAATCCGATCTAAGTATTCAACCACGGTTACCTTCGCACCGAGGCGTCGCCAAACCGAACCAAGCTCAATCCCAATGTAACCGCCACCGATGACCGCCAGATGCTCAGGCACTTCTTGATAATCAAGTGTTTCCGTCGAGGTATCCACACAGTCCACATCAAGATCGACACCCTTGATCGTCGCGCTTTTTGAGCCGGTGGCAATGATAATGTGATCCGCTTCGAGTTCTTCGGTTTTCACGCCGCCGGATTCGACAGAGATTGTCTTGCCTGCTGTCAATTTTGCCCGGCCATAATACTTCGTAATCTTATTTTTTTTGAAGAGTGACTCGATCCCTTTGGTCAGGCTGCCAACAATTTTATCTTTGCGTTTGAGCATGCCTTTAAGATCAAGCTCTACATCTTTTACATTGATTCCGTGCACCGAGATATGATCTTTGACTTCTTCATACTTCTCAGAAGATTCAAGCAGCGCCTTAGATGGAATACAGCCCACACGCAGGCATGTTCCGCCTAGCACTTTGTTCTCATCGACAACCGCAACTTCCATACCGAGTTGTGCTGCGCGAATTGCCGCAACATACCCGCCAGGCCCCGCGCCAATCACGATTAACTGATGCTTCTTCTTATCCATTGAACTTTCGCTCTACTTTCCTGATCTCGCACCACATGAATCAGGTCATTACCTTTTCATGCTCATAAGCGCGTTAAGATTGTCTTGATATTTAAACTTGTTCGCATCTGTCTTGCGTCAAAAATTTGCAAACAGTACACGCACAAGCTTCGATCTTGGCACGGAAATGACTTAGATTTCCATCAACATGCGAGCCGGATCTTCGATCGCATCCTTGATACGAACGAGGAACTGCACTGCCTCACGGCCGTCCACCAAACGATGATCGTATGTCAGTGCAATATACATCATGGGCCGCACTTCGACAGTTTCCTTACCGGGTTCACCGACCGCGATCGGACGGCGAATGATGTTGTGCATACCAAGCACACCGGACTGCGGTGGGTTGATGATCGGCGTCGAAAGCATCGAGCCATAGATTCCGCCGTTAGTGATGGTGAATGTCCCACCAGCCAGATCTTCGAGTTTGATCTTGTTCGCTTTCGCCTGCTCACCATAATTAGCAATCGTCTTTTCGATCTCCGCGAAGCTCAAACGTTCAGCGTTGCGGATGATCGGCACGACCAAACCCTTGCCGCCACCAACTGCGATGCCGATGTCGTAGTAGTTTTTGTAGATCACGTCCGTGCCAACGATCTCCGCATTCACCGCAGGCGTCAACTTCAGCGCATCCACTACAGCCTTCACGAAGAAGGACATAAAGCCGAGTTTGATGTCGTACCGTTTGACAAAATCATCTTTATACTGGCTACGGATCGCCATCACATTGGTCATGTCGATCTCATTGAATGTTGTGAGTAGCGCGCCGGTTTGTTGCGCTTGCACCAATCGCTCAGCAATGCGTTTCCGCATCGGACTCATCGGCACAAGCTCTTCTTCACGACCCGGCTCTTTGCTCAGCTCACGCACCACCATGTCGGTAATCGCGGGAGCCGCCGACGGCTGAGGTGTAAATACTTGCGCCGCACCATTACCGGCTGTTTCTGCGGGACGTCGCCATGCAATGTGCCGTTCCACATCTTCTTTCAAGATGCGTCCGCCTGGCCCGCTCGCTTCAACATCTGCGGCCTGCAAGCCATACATATCCAGTAAACGCTGTGCAGCCGGCATCACCTTCGGGTCGTGCTGCCCCGGGATTTGCTTGGAGATACCAACAGACGTGGGCGCTTCAGCCGCAGGAGCTTCTGCCTTCTCTGCAGCAGGTTCTTCTTGTTTTTCAGGCGTTTCGGCGGCGGCTTGATCGCTCCCGCTCGCATCGCCAGCTGGCGAATCACCCTCTTCCATGTAACCGATGATGTCGCCGACCTTGGCTTCCCCACCCGCGGGAATGATCATCTTAGTAATGGTTCCGGATGCAGGCGCAGGTAATTCGAGTGTCACCTTATCGGTTTCAATCTCGACCACAGGGTCATCTTTCTGGACGCCCTGCCCCTCTTGCTTGATCCACTGCCCGATCTGGACTTCGGTGATCGACTCGCCGACCTCTGGCACGATTAGTTCAACAGCCATTTCAGCATTCCTGCATCTGTTGCGACAACTGTTGTAGATCGCTGTCGCATCACTTATTCAAACCTCAGGTCCACGACCTGTTTTCATCTAACTCAACCCCATCTTTCGGACAACCGACTCAATGTGCCCCAACACAAAATGCTTCACTGATCAATTGTTCCTGCTCAATAATGTGCGCCGAACGCGATCCTGTCGCCGGACTCGCACTCGCAGCTCGTGTTGCGGCGAACAAACGCTGACGATCATAAATCCTGTCGCCAAACTTCATCCGCAAGAACGGCCACGCACCCATGTTCTCCGGTTCGTCCTGTACCCAAATTACCGGCACATCATCACGATACCGCATCAGTACTGCCCGCAAACTTTCCTTCGGGAAGGGATAAAACTGCTCGATACGAACAATCGCAATGTCATCTCGCCCAAGCTGCTCACGTCGCTCGGTCAGATCATAGTAAATCTTGCCCGAACAAAGCAGCACGCGCGTCACACTCTTCTTGTCCGCGTTCCCATCTTTGATCACACGCTTAAACGTGCCATCGACAAGATCGCTCATCGGTGAAACACAACGCGGATTACGCAGCAAGCTCTTTGGCGTCATCACCACAAGCGGCTTACGCCATCTACGCAAAACCTGTCTGCGTAAAAGGTGATACATCTGCGCCGGTGTACTCGGCTGCACCACTTGGAAGTTATCCTGTGCTGCCAGTGCGAGGAACCGTTCGAGTCTTGCTGATGAGTGCTCCGGGCCCTGCCCTTCAAACCCATGCGGCAAAAGCATGACTAAGCCCGAAAGCCGTCGCCATTTATCTTCCGCACTCGCAATAAACTGGTCGATGATCACCTGCGCCGCATTCGCAAAGTCTCCGAACTGCGCTTCCCAGACGGTTAATCCTTCCGGATAGTCGAGACTGTAGCCGTAATCAAATCCAAGCACACCCGCTTCGGAAAGGGGGCTGTTATAAATATCTACTTTTGCAGCATCTTCCCCGAGGTTATCGAAGATACAGAACTCATGACCATCCTTATAATCACTCAGGACCGCATGACGGTGGCTGAACGTGCCACGCTGCGCGTCTTGCCCAGAAATCCGAACACGATGCCCTTCTGTTGCAAGCGATGCAATACCGAGCGCCTCAGCCGCAGCCCAGTCTAACTCGCGCTTAGCTTCAGCCATCTCAACACGTTGCTGCACCATGCGTGACATTTTCGGATGACGATTGAAACCTTCGGGCGTACCCGTCAGCTTCACAAGCAATTCGCCAAGCTCTTCCTGTGGCAATCCTGTCGGAACATCGTCTGCCATCTCTTCAGGGCCGCCGGTATAACTGCTCCATTTCCCATCAAGCATCCAGCCTTGCTCGTGCTTAAAGTGATCGCTACGTGCCGCTGTCAGATCCTTCTCAAGCAATTCCGTTCGGCGTTCTGCAATACGATCCGCATCGTCGCGTGTCACGCCACCCAATTTAAGCAGATGATCGAGATAGTTCTCACGTACTGGCTTGCGCTTGGCAATCTTGCTGTACATGTATGGCTGCGTGTATGACGGCTCATCACTCTCATTGTGACCACGCTTGCGGTAGCAATACATATCAATCACCACATCGCGTTTGAACTCCATACGGAATTCCATCGCCAGCTGCACCGCTTGGGCGACGGCCTCGGGCTCTTCCCCATTCACATGGAAAATCGGGATCTGTAGCATCTTTGCCACATCCGTTGCATACCTGCAACTACGCGCCTGCTTCGCGCCAGTCGTAAAACCAATCTGGTTGTTCACGACAATATGCAAAGTTCCGCCAACTGAATAGCCTTCGAGCGCCGAGAGATTTAGTGTTTCTTGAATGATCCCCTCGCCGGCAAACGCCGCATCGCCGTGAATAAGCACGACCATGCCCTTTTCACCGCGCGTCGCCAATCCTGAACGGTCTTGTTTTGCACGCATGCGGCCCATCGCCACCGTGTTTACAAACTCAAGGTGACTTGGGTTAAAACACAGCGACAAGTGGATATTGTGTCCGTGACGTGTCCGCCAATCACTCGAATAGCCGAGGTGGTACTTCACATCGCCGCCGCCAAGTGAACGGCGCGGATCGACATCTTCAAACTCGCGGAAAATTTTCTGCGGGCTCTTGCCCATGATGTTCGCAAGCACATTGAGCCGCCCGCGATGCGCCATGCCAATGACCGCTTCACGCACACCTTGATCACCCGCGGTTTCCAACGCGAGGTCCAACAGCGGGATCAAACTTTCCGCACCTTCAAGGCTGAAGCTCTTAGCACCGATGAATTTTCGCTGAATGAATTCTTCAAAGATAACCGCGTCGGTCAGACGGGTCAGGATGCGGATCTGTTCTTTACGGGTGAGTTTATTGCGGTTGCGTGTGCTCTCCATTTTTCGCTGGAGCCATTCGCGTACCTGCAAGTTATCAATGTGCATGAACTGCACACCAATGTTACGGCAGTAAGTTTCGTTCAGGTTCCCAATGATCTCACGCAGCGTTTCACCCGGCACGTTCGTCGTGAACATCGGACAGTCCATGTCCGCTTCAGTGAAACCGTAGTACCGCGGCTCTAACTCCGTTGGCTCTTCGTTGACGATCCCGAGTGGGTCGATCTTCGCCACAATATGGCCGCGCACCCGATAGTTGCGGATGAGTTGGTCCAAACGGTGCTGGAGCGACGACACATCCGTCGCCGCAAACTTCTCGCCTGTACTTGGTCTTTCAACAACCTGCTTACCGTCACCATTGTTGATGGCTGCAGCGTGACCATTTCCATTCCCGTTCCCATGGCCATTGCCATTCGGTACCGGATTGAAAATCGTGCGCGGCTTGAAGTGCGGTCCAAGACGGTCCGGCGCATGCAAACGCGGCCCACCCTGCCACAAGTTAAAACGTTCTCGCCAATCAGCATCCACAGACTCGGGGTCTTTTAGATACTGCTCATAGAGTTGCTCGACATAGTCGAGGTTCGTCCCGTTCGGCCAAAGTTCCTGCCCAGCCATTGCAATGCTTCCAGGTTACGGCGCTAATGGAGCTGCAAATCCAATGTGTCCAAAAACATCATCGGAACAACACATCAACCAGCCACGAAGCTTACCACATCTTTAACAAATGTGTGAACCACGCAGCTTCCACACCCCACATTTTCCCCATCACCATTTCTCCACATCACAAGTCCGTGACCAGCAAGCCGCTCACCCCGGAGCAATTTCGGCAAGCATAACACCCCGCCTGCAATCCGTAAATGTTATCGGCTCACTTTCACGAACCTTTTTGAACTTCGTGACATTCTTTTACCAAAATAACAATCCTAACTATCCTACATACCATGCTCGAACAGCTCACTCACCCAACCGTCATCCTCGCAATTGTCGCGATCGCCTCCCTTGCTGGGATTCTAGGCGGCCTGCTTGGCGTCGGCGGCTCCATCATCATCATCCCGGGCCTGTATTTCATCATCGGGCCCAACCAACAGCTTTACCAAGCCGCCTGCATGATTGTTAACGTCTTCATCGCCATTCCTGCCACACTCAAACACCGCAAAGCCAAATCCCTCAACCCCAAACTCATCCTCCTCATGCTTCCTGCTTCCATTGTCATGATTTTCCTCGGCGTCTACATCTCCAACCTCCCTGTTTTCCGCGGTGCGGATGGCGGGATCTACCTTGGCCGCATACTCGCTGTTTTCTTGGTCTATGTCGTCATAATCAATGTTAAACGGCTCTTAAACCCCATTCTGGACGCTCGTAAAGTCACCCCCACATCGTTCAATCCCCAAAAGCAGCCCGACCCTCACCATACCTTCGCGCACACCCACCCCGGCCGCTGCATCTTCGTCGGCATCTGCCATGGCTTCTCTGCCGGTCTCATGGGCATCGGCGGCGGCGCGATTGCGGTCCCCCTCCAGCAGGTGTTGCTTAAACTTCCTCTCAAAAACTGCATCGCCAACTCCGCTTGCCTCATCGTTTTCTCCTCCACCCTCGGCGCGACCTATAAAAACACATCTCTTTCAACCTTAGGCTATCACGTCTCCGAATCCTTGGTCATCGCCGCCATCTGCATCCCTGCCGCCTTCATCGCCAGCCGCTTTGGTGCCTCACTCACTTACAAGCTGCCCATCAAGCTCGTCCGCATCATTTTCATCATCCTGATCGCCATTTCCGCCTACAAACTTGCCCAGCTTCCCTTCCCCTTCTAGCCCCTCCCCGTCTAATCCATCTCAGATTTGATAACCCCTCTCAATCTTGCGAACAAAGATCCCGCAATCCTCAGCCCCGCGAAAAACCGATACCTAGAATGTCTTACTGCGAACACAGCCCCCGGTAACTTGCGTATCATTCCATAATTACCCGGCCGATATACACCGAACCAACGGCAACCGCCCGACTACACAAGACAAGATCAATTACAGCCAACCGGCTTCATTATTTTGAGGGAGTCATTCAAATGACCGCTTTTACCAACAACGTCAAAACTGCCATCCTACTCGGGGCGATGTTCGCCCTGATCATGGGCATCGGCGCCCTAGTGGGCGGCTACTCCGGACTAGCGATCGCTTTCATCATCGCGCTAGTCATGAATTTCGGCGCGTTTTTCTACTCTGACAAGATCGCGATTGCCTCCATGCACGGCCAACCAGCCGACCCGCGCGTCCACGGTGACATCATCACCATGGTCGAACGACTTGCCAAAAACGCCAACCTCCCCATGCCCCGCGTCTTTGTATGCCCACAGCAAGCACCCAACGCTTTCGCTACCGGCCGCTCTCCCTCCAAAGCCGCAGTTGCAGTCACGCAAGGCGCCCTCAATCTCCTCACCTACGACGAACTCGAAGGCGTCATGGCCCACGAACTCGCCCACGTTAAAAACCGCGACACACTCACCTCCACCATCGCTGCCACTATCGCTGGCGCGATCTCTTTCCTCGCATGGATGGTCATGTGGCAACGCGACATCCACCCCCTCATCAAAATCGGCCTTTGGCTCCTCGCACCTATCGCTGCTGGCATTATCCAGATGGCCATCTCTCGCTCACGCGAGTTCGTTGCAGACCACGACGGTGCACAGATTGCCGGCTCCCCACACGGACTGATCTCCGCCCTGCAAAAACTTGAAGCACAAGCCGCCCGCGTCCCCCTTCAAGGCGAAACCCCCGCGCAAAACCATATGTTCATTGTTCAGCCCCTCTCCCCCACCAAAGCGCTCGCCAACATGTTCCGCACCCACCCTCAAACTGCTGATCGCGTCGCTAAACTTCGCCAAATGGCCTAATCAGCGATTAGATAACAAATAAAGAAGTAACACCCCAAGCCCACGGTTGCTACGCCGTGGGTTTTCTTACATCACGGCTTAGGCTTTCAATTAAACCTATCCCTCAACATTCCCGGACCTAGCCCATCCAGCCCCACCACCCTTTTGCGCCTATGATTCATCATGCTCCCGTACGACATCTTCCTCATCTTCTGGCTGCTGATCAGTATCTGCATCGCGGTTTGGGTTTGGCAAGACCTCGCCGATCGATCCCCATCGCTTCGGCTCATGAAGCCTGCATGGATTCTTATCTGCCTCTACACCGGCCTCTTTGGCCTGCTCGCCTATGAACTCACCTGCCGCAGAACCAAACCCAGCATTGCTTCTCACCGCCGCTTCCGCGTTTCCTCCCGCCGCCAGGCCGTCGCCTCGACCGTTCATATCGTCGTCGGTGCCGCCACCGGCATTATCCTTGCCGCTTCTATCGCCGCTATCTTCAGCTTGCCCACCATCCCTGAAATCATCCTCGAATATCTCTTTGCCTTCGCGTTCGCCATCTTCTTCATCCAACTCACCTACCACCGACCACTCTACGACAGCTATTCTCACGCATTCCGCAGTATTTTTGCTGCTGAATGGATCTCTTTGAACTTCACACTCGCCGCGATGTTCCCCGTCCTCTCACTCTGTTTCGAGCTGCTCCCCCAAGCGGATCACCCCACGCTACTTCGCTTCTGGTTCGTCATGCAGCTTGCCGCAGTCGCCGGCTTCCTCGCAGGCTTCCCCATGATCTACTGGCTCATCGAGCACAAACTGAAACCCACCACCCTCCAACACCACAAACTGCACACATCATCTGACAATTGCCCCACGCGCGTCGCACCACCACACGCTCCCTCAATCATCCCCTATGCCAAGCAACAAGATCGCCCAGAACAAAGTCCACGCATCAACAAACCTTCTCTGCTCGCCATTCACATCCGCCATTACTACGCGCGTCTTGTAACTTCTGCACTTCTCTCTTGCCTCCTGCTCGCCGCTGGACTCACCATTGCGCTCTACCTAACCCCCATCCTCCCCACCATCGAGTTCACCTTTACTTCCCAATAACGTCTCACATCACCTAACCTCCCCCTATCCGTGCGATAGATTGTCGCAAAATCAATTGCCTCCCCGATAACACCACAGGGTCCAACATTCCGGAGCATGCCCTGTGAAAATATTGTTTTTCTATAGCTGTATCCTCTCCCTGTTACTGTTACCGCTCTGCCTTGCTGCTCAAACGCCCACAGTCCCTTTCTCACCCATTGCTGCACATAAATCGATCATCAGAGAAGCCGCTAAACAAACGCCCCCAAAGCTCTCCTTTTACGTCTCAGGCTTCGGCTCATTCGCAGAAGTTGCCGACACGGAAATGCTCGAATCGCTCAACCTCCCTATCCCTGAAAACACAATCCCACTCGATCCTGCCTTCGGCGGTGGCGGCGCGATCGGCCTCCGCTATAGCATCCTCCGCGCTGAATTCGAAGTCAGCTACCAAAACTTCGGCTTCGACGAACAAACCTCAACCCTTAATCTCTCAGGCGACCTCGGACAACTCAACTTCATGTCCAACCTCTACCTAGACATCCCCCTCACCGATCGGCTCGACTGGTACATCGGCGGCGGGGTCGGCATCTCTCGTTACAAACTCAACCAATCCGGTACCTCGTACGGCTTCGATGCCACAGTCAATGACAAAGACAATGTCTTCGCCTACCAATTTCAAACTGGCCTCGCTTATAAACTCACCCAGCACCTCGAAATGTACGGTGGATATCGCTTCCTTTCTTCTAACAACCCCGTCTTCAACAACTTTGAATACACCGCACCCACATCACACGCCGCCATCCTCGGCCTCCGCTACAACTTTTAGTCAAACATAACACCAAACACGGTTTCCGCACCGTAGCGTCTATTCCGCACACTGAAATCTCAACCCCCACATACCGCCCGCATCTCTCGCATAAAGACCTCACCCCGCTCCTCATAATGATTAAACTGATCCCAAGACGCGCATCCCGGACTCAGCAGCACCGCGACATTTTTTCCTGCACCATCCCGCTGCACATGCGCATACACTTCGCGCACCGCAGTTGGCAAATCATCACATAACACCACCGCTCCACCAGCTTCACTCACCCCTTTCGCAATCCGCTCACTCACATCCCCAATCACATACACACGATGACACAACTTTGCGGCCTCCGTGCCCAAGCCCACATAATCATCACCCTTGTCATACCCCCCAAGAATCACATGCAGCCGCTCCGCCGCAGGATCAAAACACCGCATCGCGCTTACCGCACCCACAACAGTTGTACACTTCGAATCATTATGCCCATACACCTCAACGTCATTCACCATCCATCTCCCCACAAACTGCATGCGGTGCGGCAACCCTTCAAATGCTTCTATCTCATGCTTAGACCGCTCCTCATCCCAGCCACCTGCTGCTCCACAAATCGCCCGCACCATCGCACCATTCTCTCGATTAAACCGGCCCGCCAATTTCATGGAGAGATCATCCCCATCATCATGCCCCACCTCAACAAGCCGCACACCATCTCCCACGGCAAAACCAGCTGCCTGCATACCCGGCCCAAATACTGCTACCCCACCATCCATAATCATCTCCAGCAGCTCCGCCTTCGCTTCCCGGTATTCACGTTCATTCTTATGCCAATCCAAATGATTCGCACTAAAGCTCGTTACTGCCCCCACGCCAATCCACCCAGCCAAACGATCGTCCACAGCCCGCTCCGCGATGCCTGCCAACATAAAACTCGACAGCTCCAGCACCACCCAATCATCTGCCCCAATATTCTCAAGATCCCCCAACAATGAACCGCCAATGTTCCCGCCCACCCAACATTTCCCCTGCAAACTAAGTACACGCCCAAGCATCGCACATACTGTTGACTTCCCATGCGTCCCCGTTACGCCGATCACCTTCACCGGGTTAGGTAACCGCTCCAGTAATAGCTCAATCTCGCTGGTCACCACCGCCCCACCTCGCCGCGCCGCCTGCACATAATGATTCCCGTCCCGCGGTACAGCCGGATTCACCACCACCACATCCGCTGATTCAAAATCACTTTCATCATGCCCCCCCAACCGGTACCGCACCGCCACATCCGCAAGCTGCACCAAGCTATCCGTTAGCTCCTCCTCAACCAGCATGTCCGTCACCAAGACATCCGCACCTTGACTCGTCAGCCAACGCGCCGCGCCAACGCCGCCACCAAATCGGCCAAGCCCCATCACCACCGCACGCTTACCATCAAATGCCATCGACTCCATGCACCAAGCATACCCGATCACGCTCACCACATCTCCCACAATTTCCACAGGTCAACTTCTTAGGGCATAAAAAAAACGGCGACACATGGTCGCCGCCGAATCTCTATCTTCTTGCCACAATCATCAGTTGATCTTCAGATTGATTTCCTGCTCAGTGGTTCCACCAATATGCAATTTCTCAATCGTACGGTTGCGGTTCACCTTGAAGTAAACATACAACTTATCACCTCGTTCCATATCCGTCAGAGGCAAGTTCTTGGCCGAACGAATGCGCTTGATATTGATAATCTGCTCGCCGCCCTTCTTCGACAGCACATAACCCACCGCCGGCATGCCATCGCCGCCTTTATCGTCTGTAACATATACTGCACCAAGCGCTACCGCGCTTGCGTGCGCCCTGCCCAAGAGCGACTGAGCCACATCACGTTCCATTTCAATTCGGATCATCGACTGATGGCTCGGCACATACAACCGGTCAATCCGAATCCGTTTGGACACGCTGCCCACACGCTGGGTCACACGCGCACTCCCCGAACGGATCGCACCATCACTGGTCACGTCCAAGCCCGAGGCGTAGTTCTTGCTGACCACGCGTGGCAGCTTATTGGTTTGCTCTGCAAACTTACCTGTCACATTCCCGCGAGGCCCGGTGCGGTCGCCCACATTCGTAGAACCTTCCGCCGCATCATCTGATGCTGCCTGTTGATCCGCTTCGCTCGGCACACCAAGCGCCGCCAGTACTTCATTCACATCCTGCACGTAAGCCGCCGCTTTCGGTAGATTCAACCGCAGTTGCTTCACAAACAAAAATTCAGGTGTTTCATCCGCCGGCACCACAAACACCCAGCCCACCGTGTTCCTCACATCCGACCCCCACGCCTGAACCAGATTCGAATCAAGCGACTTGAACACACGCATCTCACCATCAGGCTTCGAGAAAGCAATCGGAGCCGTCAGCTTCACCATTTCACCCGTGCCATTTTTCTTCTTGGTCACCAGGCGGACCTGCGTTCCGCTGCAACGGAATGTCTGATCACCATCGAACGTACCCACCGTATCATTCGATTCCCAGACCGTATCCACCACCAGCAAACGGTTGCCTTCGTTCTTGAACGCATCGCCCAAAAGTAACCCAACCGATGGCGGCACTTCCAACACAGGTGTCTCGCGCTCATACACGCTCGACACCATCAACTCCTCTGGAGTCGCCACTGTCGAAGCGTTCTCGTCCTTCGCTAAACGGTTGATCGAAACCTGCCGCGCAAGGTCTGGACGGTGCGAGCTCAAACTCACATCACTGAAACTCGGGGCAAACGCACCCGAAGACAGTGTCGCAAAAAACTTGTTCGCAATGTTATCCACCGGCACCCACAGTTTGCCCTCTCCCTCAATGACCCCACCACCACCGCTGCGTGCAAATGGTTGATATCCACCCATCGTCTGACCCAGTGGCAATAATCCCAAGCCAATCACGACAATACCCGCCGTCAATAAACCGCTCGCCAAACCACATGCTGCCCCGCCCGCAAAACCAATGAATTGCTGGAGCTGCATGTTCTTACGGATCAACTTGTCGATCACCATACGGAACACGATCAGCAGTACACCGAACGGCACAAGCAAACCTAAGCTCCACGCGATCGACGGTTTCAATCCTATGAGCAGATTCAACGTCAACGGCTCCCATATAGCAAACGCAATCGTCCCCGCAGCAATCGTGCAGCAAAGGTGAATCAGCGCCGAGAACCAGCCCTGTATTCCCCAGATGTAAACCATCGCCAGCAGGAACACGATCAAAAGTATGTTTGAGAAAATCAGCATATTCGTCTTACCAATTTAAGTTTCTGTTTTCACTTCGTCTGAGTATCGGTCTTAACCATCAAACTCACGTTCCCCCCACCTGATGCACACATCATCAACCTTGGCTCGGAGCCGCTGCGGGCTTCTTCGCCGACGAGCTGGAAGATCGCTTGCGTTGACCGCTGCGTTCACTCAACGCCCGTGTGACTTCTTTAATATCCGTGTTGCCGCTCACCACATTCGCAAGCGCCGCCTCCTGCAGCCAAAGCATTTTTTGCTTACGCAGATAGCTCTTGAGCTTGTCTAGATCGCCCGCTGCGATCAGTTGGCGTGCCTGCATATCAATGGGCATCACTTCAAACACCGCAATCCGGCCACGGTAACCAATTCCGTGACAAAGCGGACATGTTTGAGGCTTATCTTTAATGACGACCTGACCTGAAGCGTGATACAACTCACCCACACGGTCGGCCGGCAGATTCATCTTCTTCAAGACCGCCGGGTCTGGCTGATAACCTGTACGACACGTCTCACATAAACGCCGCATCAATCGCTGTGTCACGATCCCGCCGATCATCTCGGCCGCCTTACGCTTATTGCCGACCTGCTTGATCCACAGCTTCAACGATTCAAACGTATCGTTCGCCTGCATCCCAATGTAGAAACGAATATCTTTCGATGCATCGGTAATCTCTGCAAGCGTCGACGCATCCGGCAAGCGGTTGATCATGATTACGTTCGGGTCGGTGCGGATCACGCCACGAAGTTTGTGGTTAAAATCTTCAGCCGTCATGTCTTCTGGCAACGCATTGTGCGACACGCCTTCCATCTCGAAGACTTCCTGATCTTCCAACGTGACCACACTCTGAATATATGGATCGTGGACCTGAGTCAGGCTGTACAACGTCGTCGTGCTGCCCATCTTCGGCGGGCTCGACACCAACACGACTTTGCCTTCTTCCTGCGTCAGCTTCTTCAAATGCTCAAGCTGAGCGTCCAACAAGCCAAGCTTTTCAAACGGCAAGTGCGCCCGGCTGTCATCAAGAATCATTGTCAGTGAAACACCCCGCGTCGAACCCATCGTCACCAACGACATCTCATGCTTGCCGTGCTCTTCCATCTGGAACTTGAGCGCACCAATCTGTTTTTTGCGACGGTCTTCAACATCAAGACCGGAGGATGATTTCACATAATCAATCAAAGCGAGTGCGGCCTTCGGCTCAAGCGCTGGCTGCGGATACTTCACGCCATCAATCCGAGCAACCATTGCCGCCTTCTTCGCATCAGCAATAATATCGATCTGTGTTGCACGCCGTGGCACCGCAAAATCAAGCACATTCTCCAATGTCTCATGCGCCAGCGCCTGCGGCGTATCGCCACTCGGCACTTCCATAAGACCTTCATCTTTCTGAACAAGTTGAAGCGTAGCTTTGTATTGCGCCTTGGCGTGCGCTTTCTTCGCCATCTTCTCTTTCCACATCTCCGCGTTCAGCGTCCAACGCTCACCCTCCGGCACCTTTGTGTTGCGGTAGTACGCATACCCCCCGATGCCGCCGACGATCGGACAAAGCCCGAGCAAGAAGCCGAGGAAAAAGAATGGGATCAACAGCATGAGCGCCAGCCCAAGCAAACCCGTCACCATCAGGAACAGGTTCGTCCAGATCCGTGGCAAGTAGTAGTACGCAGCATCTTTATCCAGATGCCCGACCACCCACGCCCAGCCACCGAGCACGACCAAGAACATCAGCGGCTTGAACCAACTCATCAATACCACGGCTTCGACTTCTAGAAACGTATTTATCATCAGCTCTGTCTTCTTCTTTCGGTTTCTCGTTAACCTCAGCTTACGCTGGCCACTTCAACCCCGCTCCATATCCATATGCGATTATTTCGATGTAATGCCACGCAGACGCATCTTCACTTCTTCAGCAGACGGTGCCACGTCTTGAGCCACACGAGGATGAATGTATTCTTTCTCGACGAGGTCGATCAAGCTGTCCGTAAACGTCTGCATCCCATCTTCACGGAACTCTTTCATCACCGACGGTAACTCGTCTTCACGGCCTTCGATGATGTATTTCCGTGTCGGCGGACTTTGAAGCAAAATCTCTACCGCCGGCACACGCTGCACGCCTTCCATAATCGTCGGCAAAAGCATCTGATACACAAAACCCTGCATCTGATACGCCAATAGGTTGCGGATCGCTTCACGTTCCTCCGGTGGGAACAAGTCATAAATACGACCAAACGCCTGAGCTGCACTCGATGCGTGGATCGTCCCGAACACCAAGTGTCCGGTTTCTGCCGCACGCAACGCCGCCTCAAATGTTTCTTTGTCACGCATTTCACCGATCAGCACGACATCCGGATTCTCACGCACCAAAGCACGCAGCCCCGTATCGAAGTCCGGCAAATCAATGCCCACTTCACGCTGATTGATGATCGATTTCTTGTCTGTAAACAGATATTCGATCGGGTCTTCAATTGTCAGAATATGACACGCCCGATTCATGTTGATCTGGTCAAGCATCGCCGCGATCGTCGTACTCTTACCTGAGCCAGTCACACCTGCGAGCAACACCAAGCCTTGATGCAGCTTACAAAGCTCACCGATCGCTGGTGGCAAATACAACTCTTCAAAATTTAGAATCGTGTTGTTCACACGGCGAGCGGCAATCCCACTACGGCCACGTGTGCGGAAAATGTTGATTCGGAAACGGTGGATCTCGCTCTGGATCTCAAAGTCAACACCAAGGTCGATCGAGCCATGCTCCGCATAGAATTTCCACTGCGCCGGGCTCAAAGATTCTTCAACCCAGTGCTCAAAGATTCTTCAACCCAGTGCTCAAAATCTTTAACTTCAATTGCAGGCACATCCAGATTCTTCAAGGAACCACGCAACCGAAGTTTTGGCACCTGCCCCGCTCGCATGATCAAGTCTGATGATTCAAAACGAACCGCCGCTTCAAAAAACTTGAAAAAACCAGTATCGGCCATCGACTTCTGATCATCGACATGATCAATCGGAACCGCGTCTTCGTGCTTCACTTCACTCACAGGTGTCACCTCTTCTGCTTACCTGCCTCTGAATCAATTGTCAGTTGTGGATACCGCCGGACAAGCTGACCGCCGCCGACTCCCACTTGCTACGCTAATACCCAATCCCGTCCCGCTTAAGGCGTGCTTTGCGCGACACCAGCTTACCACAACCCACCGCCCTTGTTTAGCTTACTGTCGGCAATCCCCCCTTTTTTCTACCCTCGCCCCTGCCCCATCTCGCACCTTACACCGCCGCTGTCCGCCATATTAACAACTCACGGACCAAATTCCGATACTTTTCTCCTCTTTCTTGCCTAAACCCACATCACTCCCCCCACCAACAAGCACCCAACCCTCGCATTCATGACTATTCCAAGACCACCCCCGCACTCTTTCCACATGCCATACCACGCTCCGACTTTTTCCGAAGCATCATCACCCATTACATCATCTCAAGCAATACAAAATCGCCTCGCTCCAAACCGACTTCCGTTTAGATACGCCTTCCTCTGCTGTTTACCAGGCAACAGATCGAAAAATCCTAAACATCAACTTTAATCACAAATCCTCCCGAAGTTTGCCAATACTCGAAGCGTGCGTTCGGTCAAAATGCTTGACCAAGCACATTCCGCTTCTTGCCAAGCTGATGATGTCGGCTCACCCCAATCCCAATAGGGATGCCAAGCGCCGTCATCTGATATGCGATCAATCTCAAAATCTAAATCTGCAAACAACAGTTCTTGAGATATACAATCCGCCAAGAGATGTTCAGGCTCATCAATCACAATCGTGGGACGAAACGCATAGCCGCCCCACTTGCCGATATCCGATTCAATCTCCATCGGTAACGCTGCTTGGATTCTTTCCAATAAGCGCTGATGCAAATCATCCGGCAATGCAGGCGACTGCAACAAATGAGCCGTGCACATAAGCTCATGTTGGCTTAGTGAAACGTTTGGATCTAGCAACCACTGCATCAAGTGATCTCGCGCTTGGTCCAACCAGTCAGCTACACCCGTATCTGAATAGTTATATAGATACCCAATAATCTCTGCTGTCGGATTGACTCTACAACCACCAAAATTAGCCATCAAAGCTTCCAAGCTTTCAGCAGCAAACCAAGGTGGGCCTTCTGTGCCTGGCCCGATCGGAAAACGTATCGGCCACACCTTATGATCACGGTCAAAACATGACTCTAAATATGATTTGGCCTTCGTGATCTGTGGATGGGTACTAGGAGTATTTATACGACAGTGTATCGCAAGCGCAGCCGAGGTATTAAGAACAGTAGATGCGTTGTTCGTATGATCTGGCTCTAAGCAATGCCCATACCCGCCGTCAGTATTTTGAAACATTGATAACGCCTCGACCACCGCATCGGATGGGCCGTTATCAAAAAACATCGCGCATAACACTTGTTCTAAGGGGCGGCCATTCTTATCTAGCCACAGCCGAGCTGCTGCGAAAGATTGCCGTGAGAGTTTCTTCATGTGATGCAGAATATCACATGTTGCGGAAAATTGAGGCTCAGTGGGCACTTGAACTTTGGTTCATAACAACCAGTCCGAAATCCTTGGCAATCAAGACCGCTGTTATTGCTCACACATCTCTACCAAACGCATTGGCAAACCTGCCTTGGCCAAGTATTCCTTCGTCTCTTGAATCGTGTACTCGCCATAGTGAAAAATGCTAGCCGCCAGCGCCGCATCCGCCCGTGTTTCCACCAAGACCTCACGCATATGCTCTGGGCTTCCACATCCACCTGAAGCAACCACCGGCACATCCACCGCCTCCGCAATCAGCTTCGTAATCTCAATGTCATACCCGTCCTTGGTTCCATCACCATCCATGCTCGTCAGAATAATCTCGCCCGCGCCGAGTTCTACCACCAGCTTCGCATAAGCCACAGGATCAAGACCCACTGGCTTCCTTCCGCCATGTGTGTGCACCTCAAATCCATAGCCCGGCTTCTCTTTGCTTTCCACCGGGTTATCCGTGTTCGTACAACGTGCTTTCAGTTCTTCCATCGGCACACGCTTCGGATCAATATTCACCACCGTCGCGCATCGACCAAAACGATTCGCAGTCTGCTCCACAATCTTCGGATCAAGCACTGCTGCGGTATTGATACTCACCTTCTCCGCGCCAGCCTGAATCAATCGCGTCACATCATCAATCGTGCGGATGCCTCCCCCCACCGTAAACGGCATAAAACATTCCTCCGCCACACGCTTCACCATATCCAACGTGATATCCCGCCCTTCATGGCTGGCTGTAATATCCAAAAACACAAGCTCATCGGCCCCTTGCTCGTCGTACTTCTTCGCAATCTCCACAGGATCGCCCGCGTCACGCAGCGACACAAAGTTGACCCCCTTCACGACACGCCCTTCATTGACATCTAGGCACGGAATAATTCGATTCGTAAGCATAACCCCCCATTTTACCCTGCTTTTCGGCACACCACCAATCCTCTTCTGCCCTTTGCCTATCCCCTCAGGCCAGCAATATCCTTCCATTCACAATCCCGTTCATGTTACGATGGAAGCTCACATGACGAGGAGGGACTGTCCCCTAATCATCTTCAACCAACACGCACACCATCAAACTCATGCGTGTTCATATTAGCCCGTCAGCCAATCACAATTCTGCTGACACAACGAGGAGATCAATCATGCGCCTGCTTACCCAATCCACACTTATCCTGTCACTCATCTTCGCACTCGCCTGTAGCATACAAAGTGCTTCCGCCGCAACCATCCAGCAACAGCAAAACTTCCAACTCTTCCTCCCCTCCTCCCACATCGGCAACGGCTCCGACCCCACCCCGCCAACCTTCAACACCTTCAACACGGCTCTCGGTACACTCACACATATCAACCTGTTTGCTTCCGCCACCATCTCGCCCAACGTCGCCTTCGAACGAAAAGCATTCGTCTTCAACAATCTCTTCAACTTCCCAATGAACAGCACCACCTTCATCGGCGTGCCCAACACCTCTTCGATCAACATTACAAACAACCAGACTGTCTCCCTCAATTACGCCGGCCTCGGCAGCGATGATTCGGTCACCTTCAACACACCAAGTACCAACACCGCTTCACAAAGCCTCAACATCGCCAACCCAGCTTTCACCACCGGCTCCAACTTCAACATCAATGTCAACGGCAACATCAACATGTTCGGCTCTGACCTCAACGACCTTGAAATCAGTTCCTCAACACTCGCCAATATGCACGGCACCCTCACCCTCACCTACGTTTACACACCTGTGCCAGAACCCACTTCCCTTGCCCTAATCTCACTTGCGGCAACCCCCTTAATCATGCGCCGAAAGAAACAACATCAATCTCAATAAAAAACGCCAGCAGCCTTAAACAGGTATACGAGAATGGCTCGCTTATTGCGGGCTTTTTTCAATGGCACCTTTGCCACACGCGTTACTGACGCAATTCCGAGATAATCACCCTTCCCATAATCATTCACACGACTTATCACCCATACGCAACTGCTTTTCTACAGTGATCCCCCACCCCATACACCTCATCCCCGTAGAAAGAATAGCCAACTCCCAATAGCCGCATGGCATGCTGCTCGAAACAATGTCTTGGTATGTAAAAAGGAGTTCTTCTATGACCATTACAGCGATTAAGAATATTACAACCAATGGCTGCAAGTATCCATAAACTTCAGCCGAATCGCAATGACAGGGTTCAGGCCACTAATAGGGCCTGATCCCTTTTTTTCTGCCGAATCATTGTCACGTAACTCGGACCATAGCTATACAAACAAAATGAGAACACATTATGGTCACAAAAATTCCACATAAAAGTTGCAAGCTCAACTGGCGTAACAGTGATCGATCTGCATTTCGTTTATCATTGCCATGGGTTGAGATTGATGTTGATGTACAACCTGAAGATCGGCCGTGGATCACCAAAGCTATTGACGACATTACGCACAACCACCATGACACCTCCGCTGCACAACGGTTCCTTGAGTTCTTCGACGATCATCCCATCACCTACAGTACACCTGATCCAGAAAAACTTGCTACACACCCAATTGAACGCACGTTTTTGATCCCGTTCCACCGCCGTGTAGATGCACCCTCAGAATTCCTCAAACTTGCACTAGGCACATGCACCACCGATCCTATTCTGCCTGCATATTTTATTTGGGATCATGACGATATCCTCGCACAATCTCGATTCAGTAAATCCGATCTACACGATCCGACCTCGCTGATCTCACTCCTGATTGGACACCGTCTACTCACCGAAACTGAATCCGAGCAAGACCGCGTATCGCTACCAAACAAACTCGACAAGCTACGTGAACTCAACGAAGCACGCTTCTTCCAAATCATCACATTAATCATCCGTCAAACGTGGTACGTCGCAACCAACTTCTTACATGCAATTACTCCCGCGCTAACATCATTCCCAGAAGGGCGCGAAGCAATCAACCATTTCATCCAGGAAGAAGTTGGCCACGACAAGCTCATGCTTCGATCACTCCGCGCACTCGGGCATCCTGATCCAACGACCATTCCTGTATTGGAACCATTTACATTACTGATCCGCCTGTTCGCCTACTCCGCCCACTACTCACCAGCCGCCCTCACCTACTACGTCTCGTTGCTTGAAGGATCATCCTATGCAGCCTCCGATCCGATCGCAGAGATCATCTCAAAATCTTCGCTTCCGGAAGCTGCCTATGCCTATCGCAAACACCATGAGATTAATCTCAAACACGACCACAAAAACATCGTCTATGACATCGCCGAGAAATTACCACTAATTCATAGGCCAACCGCTCAATTCGCACTACAGATCTGCGAGACAGCCGCACACCTTTCAGTCGCCATCGACCGCACCCTGCACCAGATCACCGAAAAAGCAATTGCACACGAAGCATAGCCATGCACGGAATAATCACGATTTAACGGCTTACTAAACAGGAACTGAACATCATGCGACCATCCAAAGCAGCAGCAGCACTCAAAGCCCACCCCCATCCATTCCCACGTCGCACACAAATGCCTGTGTCGGCACAGGACCGATTCGAAGATGAGTTCACCGATCACCCCGCAACGCTACATACGAAAGATTTTCTGCTTCGGCCACAGATGGAATGCGATGTCGACTACATGCTCGAATATCAATCGGACCCAAGGCTGACGCAATACTTCGGCGGACCGATCAACCGCGCACGCACCATCAAACGACTCAATCTCGCACGATGGCATTACCGCGCATTTGGTTATTCAATCTATACCGCACTGCGTAAGCCAGACTACACTTTTGCCGGCTTCGCGGGACTGATCCATCTGAATTTTGATTTTTCCTCGAACGAAACTGAATTCATTTGCTGCCTGACCAAGCCGCATTGGCACCATCAACTCGCCCGGCAGCTCACCTACTTCTTCCTGAACCATGCGTTCGGAAATCTGCATAAAGACGCAGTAATCTTCCGCTTTGAACCCAGAGCGTACCCACTATCGCCGCTCTTAGCGCGCGATCTACATCTGTCCAAGCAACCGTTAACAACCTCGATGTCAGTGGATGGCGACACGTATGACCTCTTGCATGTCACCAAAGAACACCTACCGGCCGAATTCTCGCTTTAGCTATAAGACCGCAACATCGGTGCTGCATGACAACACAAGTTGCGTGAATCAAAAAATCTACTGTTGGGGGAACTGTAGCAATGTAGAATGATGACACAACGTTTCGCGGCACGTGGTATTTAGTGGGAATGCAAGCCGCAACTCATCGAAGCACCCAGCGCCTGTGTTGTAGCTGAAGGAAAGCATGTTCTTACTCAACTGGATCAAAGAGGCACCCACTAAACCCCTTATCAAAGACACCCATCAGGTCCGCAAGCAGTACCGCTTCTGGCGTAATGAGATCCTCTACACCAGTATGGTCGGCTATGCGATCTTCTACATGGTGCGCAAAAACCTCAGCGCCGCCATGCCGGGGATCGAAGAAGATTTAGGTATCACCAAGCTTCAACTCGGTGCGTTCCTCACGGCACACGGCCTGCTGTATGGTTTATCCAAACTTTGTAACGGTTACTTGGCCGACCGAGCAAACCCACGAATCTTCATGGCAACAGGATTGATCCTCTGTGCGGTGATGAACTTTGGCTTTGGCATGAGCGAAACAGCACTCTGGATGGGACTGTTTTGGATGGCAAATGGTTGGTTTCAAGGCATGGGGTTCCCGCCGTGCGTCAAAATGCTCACGCACTGGTTTAGCTTAAAAGAAAGAGCGACCAAGTTTTCGATCTGGAACGTAGGTCACTCGCTAGGTGCCGCGATCATCGTGCCACTCGCGGGGTGGCTGACGGTTTATTACGGCTGGCGATATGCGTTCTATGTGCCAGGGGTGATCGCGTTAGGCGGCGCAGCGATGTTGCTGCTGACGTTGCGCGACATCCCAGAAACAATGGGCCTGCCAGCGGTCGGCGTGTATGAAAAACTACATCGCGGGGAAATCAATGACATTGCTGAAGTAAGCGATGAAGAAGAACAGCAAAGCGAATCATTGGACAAAGCGATCAGCGGCAAAGAATACAACGCCTTTGTCATGAAGCATGTTTTCCTGAACCCGTGGGTTTGGTTGGTAAGTATCGCGATGTTTTTTGTGTATGTAATGCGATATGCGATCTTGGATTGGGGACCGACTTTTTTGAAAGAAAGCGCGGGGTTTGAACTTGAAAGTGCCGCCGGCTTGACGGCGCTCTTTGAAGTGATGGGGATCGCGGGCGTGCTGTGCAGTGGTTTTATCACCGACAAGTTTTTCAGGGGGCATGCCTCCCGAACCTGTTTGGGATACATGGTACTGTGCGGGGTAGCGCTCTGGCTATTCTGGCAATTGCCGGACAACATGGTGGGACTGAAAGTCAGCTGCCTGATCGCATCGGGGTTCTTCATTTACGGCCCGCAATGCTTGGTGTCAGTCATCGCGGCCAATCTGGCAACCCGAAGAGCGGCAAGCACCGCGGTCGGGCTAACCGGCTTCTGTGCGTACCTCTCGACAATCGTCTCGGGTGTACTGCTCGGCGGACTTGTAAAAGCGTATGGATGGAACGTAGCGTTCGGGATGATGTTCGGAGCGGCAACAGTGGCAGCACTGTTATTTTTCATCGGCTGCTTCACCGACGATAGCGGGCAACATGACCTGGAAGGCAGCTAAGAAAATCAGCGGTTCATATCAATATTAAATATTAAGTAGAAACAAGTTACGACGATGAATCTGTTCGCTGCTATGATGTGATTGAGGGTGACGTGCGCGCAATGCTTATCTGTACAATATGTTGAAGTTTGCAAAGCTTGGGGAATTTAACACCCAGCGGCCTGATTGGCTACAATGCTTAACTTATATGAAGCTCGTTGGGCAAAGGTCGAGGGTGGCGGCGAGTGGATTTCAGTGATCAACAAGGAAGACCGAACAGGATCTGGACAGGACAGATATGACTAGACGTGTCGTGATAACGGGCCTCGGGCCGGTGAGTGGAATCGGGATGGGGATCGATGAGGTTTGGGACGCATTGTGCGCCGGGCGCAGCGGGATCGCACGTCTGGAGACATTTGATCCGAGCGGCTTCTCCTGTCAGCTTGCGTGCGAGATCAAGGGATTCAAAGTCAAAAACTTCGTACCCAAAAGTTACCGCAAGGCAACAAAAGTGATGGCACGTGATATTGAGTTAGCCGTTGCAGCAGCAGACTACGCAGCTAAAGATGCGGGACTACAAACACCCGGCACCGCAGGCGATGATGGACCACGATCTTATGATGCCAGCCGCGTCAGTGCGCAGATCGGTGCAGGCCTGATCGCAGCAGATGTTGAAGAACTGACGATGGCACTTGCCGAGAGCGCGAAAAGCGGCTCGTTTGATATCCATGAATGGGGCAAGGATGGGATGAACCATCTCACTCCGTTGTGGTTGCTGAAGTATTTGCCGAACATGCTCGCCAGCCACGTCGCGATCATTCACGACACTCAAGGCCCAAGTAACACCATCACTTGCGGCAACTCTTCCAGCGGACTGAGCATCGGCGAAAGTCTGCGCGTGATCCAGCGTGGCAAGGCCGAGGCAGGCCTTTGTGGCGGGATCGAGAGCAAACTGAATGTCATGGCCTACAAACGCCAGGAAATGAGCGATCGGCTAAGCGAATGTGAAACCGCTGATGGTGTACGACCGTTCGATGAAAACGCGGACGGAATGGTCATCGGTGAAGGCGGCGGCATCGTCGTGCTTGAAGAAACCGAGAGCTACGAAAACCGCGAAAAACCTGAGAATCACAAGCCATATGCCGAAGTGGTTGGATTTGGTGCCTCACAAACGGTACATCGTGAAAGCCGCAACTGGCAGACTGATCCAGAAGGGCGCGCCATCGCTAACGCGATCAAGATCGCACTCCACGAAGCAGATGCAAACCCGGACGAAATAGACATGATCGTGGCTTACGGCAGCGGCATGCCAGGCTGGGATGCCGGCGAAGTCGCAGCCTATCGCAAAGTCTTTGGTGATCGCTTGAAGGACATTCCAGTGATCACGGTCAAAGCATTCGCGGGTAACTGCGGTTCTGGCGGAGGTGGACTGGATGTTTGCGTAGCTGCGAAAGCGATTAAAGATGGCAAAGTGCCAGCGATCATCAATCGAGACGCACCACTTGAAGGCATCGGCGGCAATCAGGACAGCCAGGACAAAGACATCCGCCACGCACTGATCATCAGCACCGGCTTTGGCGGCCAAAACACCGCGATCCTATTAAAGAAATACACAGCATAGAACAACGCACGGCCTATGATCGTGTTCATAGGCTATCTCCTAACACACGCATTGATAAGGAACCTAAAATTGGGCAGAGACCATCGCAAACTGAAGGCATTCCAAGCAGCCGACGAGCTTGTCGTCGCGACCTTCAAAGAAACCAGCAACCTACCTGAAGACGAAACCCATGGGCTTGTGCAACAGATGCGCACCGCTGCGGTGGCTGTCGCTTCAAACATTGTCAACGGATGCGCGCGGCCAACCATGCGTGAATACATGCACTTTCTGAATGTGTCCTTCGGCGCGCTTCGTGAAGTGGGATACCTCATCGAGCTGTCATACAAACTTGAATACCTCGATGAAGAAAAGTTCGAACGCATGAATGATTATTACGACGAAGCGGCCAAACTGCTTGCAGGGCTCATCCGTTCATATAAGGAAAATCGGGCGTGAGTAAAAGAGACGCGTCAAAGCGGGTCGTGGTCACTGGCATCGGCTGGGTCACACCGCTTGGCCATGATATCCAGACGGTTTGGTCCAACCTGCTTGCGGGTGAGTGCGGGATTGAAAAGATCGAGCATTTCGATGCATCGACCTACCCCACCACGTTTGCAGCACAGGTTCGGGACTATGATTACCGACAATTCGTGAAACACCCCGAGCTTCATGAGCATGTCGGCCTGAACACATCCTACGCGCTGGGCGCAGCGGCACAGGCTTGGGAATGCGCCGGGCTTAATGAGTTAGATGGTGACGGAAAACTGGATCATGACCGCCTTGGGATCTATCTCGGCAGCGGTGAAGGCACACTGGACTTTGACAATTATGTCGGCAGCAACCTGCACGGCTGGGATGCGTCTAATCGTGAGATAGACGCGGTCAAATGGGCTGAGAAAGCCAAAGAGCTTTTGGATGTCATGCGCGAGAATGAGCAGGAACCGCACATGCCGCTCACGCACTTGGCGCTTGAGTTTGATGCGCAGGGGCCAACCTACAATTGCCTGACCGCTTGTGCCGCTTCGACGCAAGCGATTGGCGAAGCAACCGAGATCCTCCGCCGCGGCGACGCCGATATCATGATGACCGGCGGTGCACATACAATGATTCATCCATTGGGTGTGACGGGCTTTAACCGCCTGACCGCACTTTCGAATCGTAACGACGACATGAAGACAGCAAGTCGGCCGTTCAGTATTGACCGTGATGGTTTTGTGCTGGGTGAAGGTGCGGGGATCATGATCCTCGAAACACTGGAACACGCTGAAGCTCGTGGTGCGAAGGTACTGGCAGAGATCACTGGCTACGGCTCGACCGCCGATGCGTACCGGATTACCGACATGCATCCGGAAGGCCGCGGCGCCGCAGCAGCTATGAACGGCGCATTGTCCGACGCTCACAGGACTCCTGCTGATGTCGATTATATCTCTGCACACGGTACAGGTACCAAAGAAAACGACTCGATCGAAACCAAGGCGATCAAGCGCGTTTTCGGCGACGATGCGCCGGAAACCCCGGTCAGCAGCGTGAAGTCGATGATGGGTCATTTAATTGCCGCAGCAGGCGTTTGCGAAGCGATCGTTTGTGTGCTTGCCTTGCGTGATCAGAAGCTCCCTCCGACGATCAATCTGAACGATCCCGACCCGGAATGTGATCTGGATTACATCCCCAATGTGCTGCGAGACACGAAGGTTGATATCTGTTTGTCCAACAGCTTTGGCTTCGGTGGGCAGAACGATACGCTGATCATTGAAAAGGTATGATTGACGCAGACGGATTGACTTAAGATGATGAGAGCAGTCTGAAAGGGCTGCTTTTTTATTTTTCTCGGTAGCGCCATGATTTTGAAGCAAGCGCAGCATCCGAGCATTCACTTATACGGATCGAATCAATGACTTGGGAAGCCTGGTTTGTCTTAGGAGTGATTGTCACTGTGTTGGTGATGGTCATGCGCAACATGGGGCCAGCAGAAATGCTTTTCCTTGGCGGATTGACGCTGGTGATCGCAGTAGGTGCGATCACAGGGAGCGATCTCTTACCAACCGGCGCAGAAGCAGTGTTGAACTTTGGTAATGCAGGATTGGTGACGGTGGGGGTTTTGTTTGTAGTAGTAGAAGGATTGGTGCAGACGGGGGCGATGACACGGATGATGCAGCCACTGCTAGGACGCCCCAAGAGTGTGTTCAGTGCGCAGGCAAGATTGCTCTTTCCGGTCGCTGGCCTCAGTGCATTTCTAAACAATACCCCCATCGTGGCCATGTTCATGCCCGTGGTGGATGACTGGTGCAAGAAGGCAAAGCTGAACCCATCCAAACTTTTTATCCCGCTGTCATACGCATCCATCTTCGGCGGCGTGTGCACCCTCATCGGCACAAGTACCAACTTGATCGTGATCGGCCTCATGGGCGAGTATGCGACCAAACCAGGTGCAACTGAAATCCTCGGCACAATCAACATGTTCGATCTCGCGTGGGTGGGCCTGCCGTGCGCCTTGATCGGGTTGGCTTATATTCTGATTGCAAGTAAATGGCTGCTGCCAGAACGTGTGCCTGCAGTATCTTTAAGTGACGACCCAAGGCAATACACCGTTGAAATGCTGGTGGAAGATGGCGGCGCGCTGGTCGGACGAACGATCGCACAAGCGGGGCTGCGTCACTTGCCGGGTTTATATCTTGCGGAGATTGATCGCGGCAGCCAAATTATGCAGGCAGTCGGGTCTAACACCGTATTAGAAGCCAATGACCGATTGATCTTTGTCGGTATCGTCGAGAGTGTGGTCGACTTGCGAAAAATGCGGGGGCTTGTCCCCGCAACCACACAGGTGTTTAAGCTCGGCGGCGAAGAAACACGCCGCTGCCTGATGGAGGCCGTCGTCTCCAACACCTGCCCGATGATCGGCAAAACGATTCGTGATGCGCAATTCCGATCAAACTACGGCGCAGCTGTCATCGCAGTTGGCCGTAGCGGCGAACGCCTTAAACAAAAGATCGGCGACATCAAACTCCAGCCCGGCGATACATTGCTACTCGAAGGTGAGCCAAGCTTCGTCGAACGACAACGCAACTCCCGCGACTTTTTCTTAGTTAGCACGGTTGAGGGATCAACACCAACACGTCACGAGCGTGCTTGGATCGCGATCCTTGTACTACTAGGCATGGTGGCAGCAATCACAATCAATGCGCAAACCATGCTGCTCCCCGCGGTCATGGTCGCAGCCGGCATCATGATCGTAACCCGATGCTGCACAGGAAGTGAAGCGCGACGGAGTATTCATTGGCAGGTATTGCTGCTCATTGGTGCTGCACTCGGACTTGGCGGCGCACTGGAACGGACCGGCGGCGCTGGGATTATTGCGGACAACATGATCCGCCTAGCCGGTGATAACCCGCTGCTAGTCTTGGGGGCTGTTTATCTGGTCACGATGCTGTTTACGGAAGTCATCACCAACAACGCTGCCGCAGCCTTGGTATTCCCGATCGCTTTCTCGGCGGCTGATTCGCTGGACGTGAACTTCGTCCCGTTTGCGATCGTGATCATGCTTGCCGCCAGTGCAAGTTTTGCCACACCCATCGGTTACCAAACTAACCTTATGGTCTACGGCCCCGGCGGTTACAAATTTGGCGATTACCTCCGCTTCGGCATCCCACTGAACATCACATTCATGATCATGACCGTACTGCTGACCCAGTATTTCTGGGGTTTCTAAACCCCTTGCCTCACGTAATACTTATACCTGCAAAAAAAAAACGCGGCGCGATCCTGTAAGATCGCACCGCGGGTTGTTAGGTAGTCAATCATTCTTAGTCATACAATGGGCTGATCGTGGATGGGTCCACCGCTTTGAGTTTCAGCGTTGTATCAATCCGGAAGTTCGATTGATTAGTATGACGTTCAGCCATAAACACATCCAATGAGTACTCACCGCCCGGTTCAAGTCCAAGTTGCGAAGCTTTCTCATCAAGATTCACTGAGCCTGATGCCTGTGGGTGAACACCGCCAAGGTCCACAGCTAGCCTGCCATTGATAAATACCCAAACATCATCGTCACCGGTGAATGTAAAGACCATCGCATAGTCTCGTTCAGCGGGATCTGTGTATGTAAACTTCGTACGAACATCAAAGGTCCAGTGGAAATTATGGTAGTAACCATCAGCAGCCCAACCGGAATTGCCAAAACCCTTGTTGTCGATCGGGAAGAAATACGTGGGTCGGGTCATCGCAAATGTGTACACACCACCCGGCTCATCACGATTGTTGTCGAGTGTTATAGTCACCGGAATGGCAATGTTTACATCTGGAACATCTTTGTACCACTGATCAAACGATTCATGAGATGAGAATGGCATCGGCTGTTTGCGCTCAACCGTCGTCTCTGTCACAACGGGTGTCGTATAATCACCCTTCTTTGGCTTACTGCCCGGCTTCTTTACCTTGCCTTTTTTATCATATGTCACGCCACCTGTCGTAACCGTTTTGGTTATGAACATCGCAGGATTAAGTTTTGGCACACCATCTTCACCTAATGTCGGTGCAACAAGACCGAGGTATGCGTAACGTGATGGTCCAGATGTGACATAATAATTTGAGTATTGGCCGTGCGTGAATGCTTCAAAGTCTGGGTGCGACACTTTAAAATCGCGTACAGTTCCCGTAAGTTCGATGGTGTCGGCTGTCGCGAGGGAGCACCCAGCCAGGACGGTCCCCGCGGTCGCTAAACCACATATCCATGATTTCATGAACCTACCCTTTCGGTGCCTCCGACAGGGTAAAATAATTTCATCCGAAGTCGCTGACCTGACCATCAGGCCTGCGCCCTGAACCCCTTCATTAGATCTTGCTGAAACGTACAATACGCCGTCTGGATAAACCAGTGTGAGCCGGAAGATTTGCCGGATAATCAATTTATCCAGACGTTATAAACGGACACGTACGTGATCCTGCCTAGGAGTTTCAGGCAATCTCATAAGATATGTTTAAGAAGAGAGGGGCCGCTGAATGTGATGACACACTGATCACGTCATTCAGACGACCCCACTCCGGGGCTCCCAAGTAACCACCTTGGGAGATGAAGGTATGGCCAATCAATCGTACAACGGGCTGATCACCGGAGGATCTACCGCCTTAAGCTTCAACGTTGTATCAATGCGGAAGTTTGATTCATTCGTGTGACGTTCCGCCATAAATACATCCAACGTGTACTCTTCACCAGGCTCCAAACCAAGCCATCTCGCACGCTGGTCAAGATTGATCGATCCCGACGCTTGTGGATGGACCCCACCAAGATCAACGGCAAGCTTGCCATTAATGAACACCCAAACATCATCATCGCCGGTGAACGTGAATACCATTGCTTCCTCACGGTCCGCAGGATCGGTGTAGTGGAACGTGGTACGCACTTCGAACGTCCAGTGGAAGTTATGCTGCTTACCATCTTTTGCAGTACCAGAATTACCAAAGCCCTTTTCATCAATCGGGAAGAAATAGGTTGGCCGTTCCATCGCAAAAGTATATACCCCACCCGGCTCATCCTGATGGTTATCCAGTGTGATTGTCATCGGTATGGTAATATTCACATCCGGCACATCCGTATACCATTGCTTAAAATTTTCCGGAGACGAGAACGGCACCTTTCGATATGGATCATTGAAGTAATCCATATTCAACTGCGGCAACCCGTCCTCACCCAGCTCGTTATTCACCAGTTTTTTATACGCATAAAGCGACGGTCCAGAACGCACGTACCAGTTTGAATACTGCCAATGTCCAAACGCTTCAAAGTCGGGGTGGCTCTTCTTAAAATCGCGTACCACACCAGCAAGCTCAATCGTGTCTGCGGAAAGATGCGAAGTGCCCAGCAACATCGTTGAGCCTATCGCAGCGGTACAAATCCAAGATTTCATATGACAACCTTTCAAAACCTCCGCATACAATCGCGGGAACACATCACTGATATCTACGAACAAGCCGCAGATTCATACCCTGAAAGCGGCTAATTAAAAGCTACAATTCAGGGTCCAGATAAGCGACTAAGATGGGTAAAATAGTGTGTTTTGAGCTTTGCCCAGAGGTTATTATCGGGACATCAAGACAGTTATCCATGATGCGACTATGGCGCATAAAAAAACGCCAACCCAATGGCCAGCGTGATTGTTTGTTTCCGAATAAAAGGTGCTGCTAATCGTCCAGCCGTCGCGGCATCGTTGAAGCTACTACTTGGATCTGCGTCTGCTCCGCAGTTTCAATGGCCAACGTGTTGTCCTCATCCGGCACAACCGTCAGCTCAACCGATCCACGCTCCAATACAATCACACCTTCATTATCAAAACGGTATCGCACATGGAATTTCGCTTTGGTCACACCTCCCAATAGCGGCTGATAGGTCTCGGTACTTCCAAAACTGAAGTCCTTATTGTCATCTACACGAACATACAATTGTTCTTCATCTTCAACATACTCAATGCGAACCAGACGCCCCTTGCTGTCAATCATCTCAATATGATTACAGGTAATAATGTTGCCGTTCAACGTCGCACCCGCATCGATACTCTGAGCAGAGGCAAGCGTCAGCGGCCCGTGCGCCGTCGAAGTTCGCACCATCGTCAGCAAACGATTGATCACCATCCGCGTGGAAGTTTGCGTAGAAGCAGATTCTGCAGCAGAAGCATACGCTTTGAATGAAGCATCGGTCGCAACCATGGTTGCTGTCAGTAACATCGCTGTGATCGCCAATGAGATCAGCATTTCAACGAGTGACAAACCTCGCTGCCGATGATGTTGTTGTGTTTGCTGCTTCATATTCACACTCAATGGATCATGCGCGCTACTTTGCCCCGCTCACTTAAGACGCGCCGGCTTCGGTATACGTGGCATAACTGGCTTTCACTTCAATCGGCCCCATAATGCCATCCGGCAATGGGATCGTTGGGTCATATTTAATCTGGATCACACCATACCCACCAGTTGGCATCGCGGCTTCAAGGTCGCCTTCACTCTCAGAAAAGTAGCCGATCGTCGTATTAAACTGCGGTGAGGTATCGCCCTTCACATTACCTTCACCTGATTTAGGCTGAAACGTGGTGATAACCGAACCGTTGATCTTGACCTGACCTCGCATATCGATCAAACCTGCCACAATCGTGCCGGAAAGATTGATGGTTTCATTTGCATCAGCTGGGTTATCAAACGTACCCATCTCGATCGAGTAGTTAGGCGCAAGAATCGTAGATCGTTTGTAAAGTGCTTTTTCTGCATCGGAAAGATAGTCCGAATCTTCAATCTTGAATTGCGTCTGGCCCGTAAAGGCGATCTTGTTACGGACGTGCGTAAATTCCTTTGGCGACTGCGTCACAATCCCGCCTTCAAACGTGCAACCATCAAAACGGAGATTATTCGAGATCGTTTTCGTGTTAGTGTAATCTGGAAACTTGTCAGACTTATTGTTTTCCAGCATACCGCCGTAATTATAATACTCGTCGGTATTCTCTACCTGCGTTTCGATGTAAGTCACACCACGGAACGTGCAATTGCGGAATAGTGCGTTAGTCCCTTTGGGGATCTTCACATCCGTGAAGGTCATGTTTTCATAAACCGGACGCTCGTAGTAATCATAAGGATGAGCGGCACCAAAGGGCACTGCTTCGAACACGCCATCTGAATCATAGATTGGTTTATCTGGATCGCCATCAGGATTACTGTTCGCTTGTGGTGTTGCCTGTGCGATCAGATCTGTCGTTGCCTTCGCGCCCAAATTGGCCACCGCACCATCAAAATCTTCTGGCTGAAATTGATACGCATCGTTCTGCGTCGCTTGGAATGTCAAGGCCGAGTTATTGTAATCTGGCGCGATACCACCTTGGAAATAATCCTGGTAAGCAGTAGAACCGTTTTCGTTCGGGTCCGCTGCGCCACTATTCCAACCATCTCGATCAGCGGTTACATAAACCTCGCCACGGATTTTGGCATAACGATCTTCCGAATCAATGTAGCCGTCGTTGTACCCTGCCCGGTTCGGATCCCCAAACGTATCGATTAGCTCAAGCACTTGTGCCGCAGCCACATCTGAAACACCCCGTGCTGTCAGATTCGAGACCGAAACACGCGTCAGATTTTCACCCGAATCAAACTGGCCAAACTCAGCCAAAAACATATCAAACTCATCAATATAACCGTCGCCGTTCACATCCAACGTTTCAGCATTAAGATCGCCAAGCTCCGTTGGATTATTCACGTTAATACGATTGTCGCCATCAGTGTCATGATTGGTTTCATTACCAACCAGCGATCCAACAAGTGCATCAAGCTTTGAATCTAAGCTTGCATGTAAACCGCGGAAATCCGACACCATTTGTATCGGGTGCCCATTCTCAATATGTGTTTCATCAAAACGTGATCCCACCGGCCCATCAATAATCACATTTCGACCAATCATCACACGTGAACTGGACAATAGTGCGTAGCGGATCTTCTTACTGATCTTGAAATCAAGTTTAATCGTACGAGATACCCGACCCGCGCCCTCTGGCCCAACATGTGATGTCACCGTCAAACGAACCCAAGTCGCATCAAGAGGATTGGCCTGCGAAACCGCGGGTGTGTATTGGCTATAAGGTGGTCGATTGTAATAATCTGATCCATAGTTCTCATCGACCAGTGGATGTTGTGCGAGTGTCGCAGAAAAAGTCGGTGCTTTTGGCCCCACCGGAATTTCTGGAATCGCCATGTAACCACCATCGCCAAAACCAAACGATTTATTATCGTATTGCAGGTCATCCTTGAGCGAGTTATAGAGTTCTTCTCGTACCTGCGTCCAAAGTGCCTGTGCATTGCCATGTGAGATCAGTCCATCTTGCGTTCGCACCTTTGAGGATGCCTCATTGATGCGGTACACCATAAAATGCATGCCCGTTTCAGCTGCCGCCAAAGCACGATTGATTTTGAGATGTGAATCAGCGGTCGAAAGATTACCCTGCGAAACAATCGCCATTGCGGTTGCAAGTGAGCCAAAGATCACGAGAAACATCATCGCCAATAGCGCTGCAGCACCGCGTTCACGATGGGCACGTCGCCTGATTGGATTGTCCCGATGTAAGCTCATCATGTTTTCTCCAGCCTCCTGCTGCTACAACTGCACGATCTCACCCAACACTCGATCTATCGTGTGACGACCCACGTCAGATTCGTCACCAGATCGCCCACTGTCTCGTTAGGCTCCGTGTAATACACATCAACATTAACGCGGATCACTTCAGAATCACCCGTCAATGGTTGCTTCACTTCTGTGGCAAGGTAAACCGCAGGCACTTCATAAATCGTCACCACCTGCGTCCAGTTTTTCATATCAGTAACTTCTTCCCGCAGTGCATTCACCGGCGGACTGAGCGTGATACCAGAATATTCTGTCGTTCCACCAACCAATGTCCCCGCAAAATCATCCAGATCATCCAAACGCTTAATGTCTGGGACCTTGCTCCCATCATCAAGTGTCTTCATCTCATTACTCTCGACACCAATGTTCGAAGCACCCGTAATAGGATCATTCAATGGCAAATTTAACGTCATTTCACGAATCTCATTCGCCAAGAGCATGGCTGTCCCCGTGCGTGTCGCCCAGTCATTCTTTTGATGATACGCCTGCTGCGCACCAACAATGGCAAGCACACCTGTGCCAATGATGACCGTGGTCAGCGCCGCTTCAATCAGCGTAAAACCGCCTTGGCGACGATACTGTCGCGAGCGGCCGCTTCTCAACTTATGCTCTTTGTAATTCACTATTCCTTATCCAATACCCTTCCCATGTTACTTCTCTACTCAATCGATAAGATTTACCGGACTCAATCACAAACATCTTGCCTTGCCTTGCGGCATTCTGTGATCATTTCATCAGCCCAGCCATCACGATCCGCACAAACCATCCATGCAAACATCTAGCTATCCGCTACTTCACCAGCGTCGACAGCTTGAAGATTGGCAGAATGATCGCCATCGCAATAAAACCAACAACCGAACCCATGATGATAATCATGATCGGCTCGATCATGCTGGTTACGGTTTTGATCACTTCGCGCAACTGCCGGGCATAAAAGCTTGAAACTTCATCAAGCACCTCGCCAAGCTTACCGGATTCTTCACCAGCACCAACCATCTGCACCACAGCAGTTGGCAACAGCTTCGTTTTCTGCAAAGGATTCGCAATCTTCTTACCTTGCTTCACACACGTGTAAACGGATTTCCATAGCCGTTTGAAGTGGCGATTGCCCGAAATCTCTCCAGTAATCGCAAGCGTATCCAACATCGGCACACCCGCATTCACCAACTCACCCATCGTGTGCAGTGAACGAGAAATATAGAGCGCCCGGAACATGCGGCTGAAAATCGGAATGCGCAACTTCGCGCCGTCCCACCACCAACCGCCCGCCTCAGTCTTTGTAAAAAACACAAACCCGATGACCATACCCAAGAGCCCGATCACTACCGCCCACCACCACTCAACCATAAACGCAGATAGGCTCATCAGGAAGACTGTCGGCCACGGCATCGCAGCTTCTTTACCCTCAAAAACTCCTGCAAAACGTGGCAAAACAAACGTCAACAGGAAAATCGTTACGCCAATCGCCAACGCACCAATCACCGCAGGATAAATCATCGCACCGATGACCATCGCGCGAGTTTCGATCTGTTGTTGAAGATAAGACGCGATCCGTTCCAACATCTGTGAGAACGAACCCGACATTTCAGATGCGCGCACCATGTTAATGTAGAGTGGCCCAAATAACTTCGGATGTTTCGCCAGTGCTTCCGAAAACTGCTTGCCCGATTCCACATCCTGCTTGATCTCTAGCAAGATCTGCTTGAACTTTGCGTTCTCGGTCTGATCCGCAATACCTTCCAATGCCGCACGGATCGAAATCCCCGCACGAATCATGACTGCAAGCTGTGTTGTAAAATTCAGAATGTCGCGCTGCGTCGGCCCTGACTGATAGTTCAGCGCTTTAAGCTTCTCACCAAGCGATTTGGTCTGACTGTTTGATACCGGCGTGAGCTGCAGAACAATGTTGCCCTGATTACGCAATTGCTGCGCCGCAGACAACGCGCTCTCGGCCGTCATGATACCAACCGATGTTTCACCGGCTGAAGTTTTCATTTGATAACGGTACGTGGGCATGTATCTTGCTCTTTCCCGTTGGTATCCCTAATACGTGCATCCTGCGACATCTTTCATCCCTATGCTCACCATTCCTTTAGCAAGCACAAACAAGCGCATTATTATGCGGCAAGTGAACGCTCCAACTTCTCTGGGTAAGCTGCCTGAGCAATCGCGTCTTCACGAGAAATCATCCCGTTAAAGAACAGCTCAGAGATTGCATTATCCAGAGAGTTCATACCGAGCGAACGATTGGTTTCAATCACGTTCGGAATCTCAAACGCACGATTCTCACGGATCAGGTTGCGAACCGCAGGTGTACACAGCATGATCTCAACTGCAGGCACCATACCCTTGGTATCAATCCGCTTGAACAATGTCTGCGACACCACCGCCTGTAACGTGTTGGCTAGCATCGAACGAATCTGGTTCTGCTCATCAGCCGGGTACATATCGATGATACGTTCCACGGTTTGCGACGCATTAACCGTATGCAAGGTCGAGAACACGAGGTGACCAGTTTCCGCAGCGGTAATCGCAGCGGCTGTCGTTTCAAGGTCGCGCATTTCGCCGACGAGAATGATGTCCGGGTCCTGACGCAAAACATGCCGCAGGCCAGATGCAAACGAAGGCGTGTCCGCGCCAAGTTCTCGTTGTTCAATCATGCACTTGTCGGATTCAAGCGTATACTCGACAGGGTCTTCAAGTGTAATGATGTGCTTGCGATAACGATGATTCATCGCATCAATCATCGCGGCCAATGTCGTTGATTTACCCGATCCGGTGTCACCTGTCACAAGTACCAACCCGCGCGGCAAATATGTCAGCCGCTGAATCACTTCCGGAAGGTTCAGATTCGCTAGCGGCGGGATATCTGTTTTGATCGCACGCAACGCAATACCGACACTCTGCCTTTGCGAGTGTGCATTCACACGAAAGCGACCTACGCCTTCAACTTGGTATGAAAAATCCGAATCCTTGATTTTCTTGAAGATCTTCATTTGATCTTCACCTGCCATATGCTCCAGCATCTTCATGGCGTCTACCTTGGAAATTTCCGGATAATCCATTGGCATCATCACCGTGTGAACACGTGCCATCGGCGGATGGCCCGCCACAATATGGATATCTGAAGCATCATGTTCCAAGGCTGTTTTGAGGATATTGTCGAGATCCATCATGGTCCTCACATGCGTGGTTGATTGATACGGCCGCGAAACAACACAAGCAGCAGCCCATGCGCATCATCGGCGCATGTCACTGAGATGGATATCGGCCCCTCCTTGAGCGAGGATAAGCGAGGTTTGTCCAATGGCGGGAATTACCCTGTTTTTGTAGCAGGTATGGTCGTTCCCAGCCGTACACCCCATACAGATACTACAAACCGACTTTCATTACTCCGCGCGCAAAATAATGGCGCATCAAGATATGTTCACCTAAAAACGATTCGACACCATGATTATGGGAAGTGATTAAGAAAAATCATTTCAAAGGCATAATCAAGCCTGTCGCGATGCTCGACGTTTCCGCCCTGCCAACCTAGACATCGCTAACGAAACAAGCAACACCGCCCCTGCACCTGTTGCGGTCGGCAGTGGCACTGTACGCGGCTTCCTTTTTTGCGGCATGATCCGCGCATACTCTTCTGCTTCAAGCAACGTGTCGTTCAAAACAGAATTCATAGAATCGTAATTGTTAATATCAATCTTTGTTGCGGCTATAGTATCAGCAACCGAATGCACCCCACCGTGATGCGCTTGAACAGACGCCAACCCAAGTTGCAAAATAACCACAACGATACTCACACGAAATACAACACCAAACTTCACTGTATACCTGACCATCTCTCATTGCCTCAATACGTCGCACGCCAAAAGCTCAACCATACCTTAGCCGCGAACAACGTCCGCAGTTTATTCAGTATCACTGATTCTTCTGGTCACAACATCCAGATATGGTATTGATTCATGCGGCAAACAAGGTGCCGCTGACACATATACACTAGATGGATGCAGGCGAAATGCAAAGGCGCTTCGCCGCCACGATCACTTCAAAATACGTTTCTGCTGCCCCTTAGAAATGAAGTGGATCGCAACGTCCGTGTTCACAAAATTTCACAAATCGCAAAGCATTTGCTGCCTTGCTAACTAACACCAAACCCATTCTATCACGCGCTTAGTGCAACAACAAGTACTTGTAATGTTTCAAATCTACGATTAAGTTATCAATTTATCTCTATCTATTGTTAACGATGCTTAACCTTTTTTAATCTCTCTTCAACAACCCAATCTTTATGGGAAACACAGAAATATTTTATCCATTTATTAGAACCTGCGACAAACGGAGCTAGAAGCGTATAGCACCATATTCCTAAGATCTTTACCATTAACAATCAAACACGCCCCCACTTTCTCCAGCTTTATGAATGAACCACCAAACCAATTAAACACTCATAAAAAAACAGTGCACTATCACGTGCACTGCATAAAAATATTTTTGGCTTAATCATATATATCAAAGTAGTTGAACTGCCCTACTCAATCATCTTCTTCGACAAACAATTGCCAAACTACCCAAACCAAGAAGCGCTAGTGTTCCTGGCTCTGGTGTATGAGGCCCAACACTAAAATCAGGACCATTATAAGGCAGTGTTTGAATGATCATCCGCACATGAACGGTATCCTTACCCTCACCCCATTGTTGCCGATCTGAGTACTGCTGATTATCCGGCGAATGTTCAAGCACATTGATCGCATCTGAGCCATTGTCTTCCTTGATAATCTGATCCGTATCATCGATTATCTCAGTCACCACCATCATCTTCATGCTGCCAGTGTAGATCTTACTACTCATTTCAAGAATAGAAGCATTGATTTCTTCACTAACACCATCCTGCATCGTAACATCAAACTCAATGATCATGGTCCCCATTGAAGTCGTATTCGTACCAAGTAACAAACTAAACTTGTTGTAGCCTTCTGCAACCGTGTATTCCGAAAGATCGCTTGAAATATCACCGGTTACTTCAACCACATTAAAATTCATATAGACGTGTTTCCCATCCATGGTTTCAACACTTGCACCTGCATTATTATTTAGCTGGTCAAGCGTAAAATAATTTGCTGAAGCATAGGTAGCACCACTGCAAACTACTGCGAGCATCACTAACATTCGACTCATCAAACTGTTTCTTCGCATCTCAAAACTCCCTGACATCTAATGATCTCGATCAAATACAAAAGGTACTGAACAAACTTAAGTATGCCTCTCAGGTCTAGCAGCCAACGCACTGAGACCAAGCAACAATAAAAGAATACTGGCTGGTTCTGGCACAGGATCAGAACCAACTCCGAAATCAATTTGTCCAAAATTTGGTGTTACAGGCGTTACTGATGGTGTTTCTGCAGGTGTCCCAAACAAGCCACCAGACGATGCCACACGTGGAACATTAAAAGATGTTGCTGGTGCCCTAAGTGGAAATGAATCTGCTTTAACACTGCTGCGATCCACACCAAATAGTCTCGCAGTTTGAACAACACCCAACTTATCGAAGATTGCATAAATAGATTGTGTCGGCCCAGACATTGATCGAATATAGACATATTGCCCAAGTGGCACTTCATGTTCTGAAGCCGCCCCCAAACTCGCAGGCCCTGTCACACTACCGGAAAGAAAACCTTCCGGCGTCGATCCAGTCAAATCTTTCATCGTAACAAATTGCTTCGTCATGCCGTTGATAGCTACATCAACTGCGAATGGCGCAGCCTGAGCCGCCCCCCCCAACAACAAACCAATAACACCGCTCAAACAAGCACAAAAGAAATGGCGGCTAGAAAACTGCATACGCCTCATCATGACTTTCTCCGCGGCGAATCAACCACCGCTTACAACCAATATCAACAACCGGCCGATGCCATACAAACATCGAAACAAATCGGCTTTAACTTTGTTGAAATTAATTAATTCCAACCAACACACTGCGCCACGATCCACCTTAACCAATCGGATTCGATTGTACTTAAAGCAACAACCAAAGCAATGTATATAACAAGTCAACATCATAAACATTGCCTGTAAAAATCGACTTCGCAACGTTTTAAAAATCAACGATTACTTGATGTCTTAAACACGCGACAAATACGACGCAATAAAAAACGTCTAACTCATGGTTAGACGCAAGTGTATCGCAGTAATCAATAACGGACGCTTAAATATTGCGAGCTAAGACTATCGCGCCAATCAGCCGACGCGTTCTGCTTTCAGATCGCGAGACATTAATCTGGAAATACCTTCAAGCGGATCAAGTCCTTCAAATAGTACCGCATAAATCGCCTGTGTAATTGGCATCTCAACCTGATACTTCTTAGCAAGCTGCACGACTGATCGTGTGGTTGGCACACCCTCCACCACGCCAGTGATGTTCTTAAGAACATCATCTAACTTCTTGCCACGGCCGAGCAATTCGCCACAACTACGGTTGCGTCCGGACGGGCTAAAGCACGTGGTCGCAAGATCGCCCACACCAGCGATGCCGAAGAACGTTTCATGTGATGCGCCCATGGCCAAGCCAAGCCGAGTAATTTCAGCAAGCCCACGTGAGAGCAACGCCGACTTGGCATTGTTGCCTGCTTGCAAGCCATCCAGAATGCCTGCCGCCAACGCGATCACATTCTTCGTCGCACCAGCCAACTCAACGCCGATCAAATCAGTGTTGGTATAGACACGGAACCAATGTGTATTGAACATGGTTTGCAAAGTTTGCGCGAAAGCTTCATCTTCCGAAGCGGCGCAAACCGTGGCGGGTAGACACTTGGCGAGTTCAGAGGCAACTGATGGGCCAGAGATGGCTGCGAGCGACCTGTTAGCATTGTGACTTTTTGCCGACGTTCGGGAAACCTCTTCAACGACCTGCGTGGGGCGAAGATGCGTGTCTTGCTCAATACCCTTGGAAAGGGATGCAATAGGCGCATCATGTGGGAGGAAATCAATAAGTCGCTTGAAAACTGGCCGCACATACTGCGTAGGGACCGCATTGATAATGACGTCTGATTCTAAAAGTGCGCTATTGTCCGCAGTGAACCTGATCGAGTCCGGCAATTTATAACCGGGCAAATAGCGAGAATTCTCTCGCGTCTGAATCATTTCTGCGACATAATCAGAGAAGGCACCCCAGACGGTAACTTGATAATCCTTGCTATCGAGGATCAATGCGGAAACGGTGGCCATGGCGCCATCGCCGACGATTGAGATATTTTTCGGCATACTCATCCTTATTCTGCCTGCAGTTAAAGCATGGGCGGTTATGACCGTAGTCATAGATGGAGTCGGCGCACAGGCATATGGCCGATCAAATCCTATTCTCATCACTGTTTGATCCGCTGGCAAGTGGTCGTAGCTATCAAGCATCATTGACATCAGGCCACGATTGGAAAGCCAAATTCGCCCTCTCTTCATAACAACCAACCCAAGTCACGGCATTTTAATGCTTTAAAGCAAAATTTTTTTCGTGTTAATCCGGCTCATCACCCCCCGGTTAATCTGGATCAGCGTGAGAAAATGGGGTAGACCGCGCGGATGTAAAGTGGAAGTTAGGTTCCCTGATTTAAATGCCGACAGAGCAGGAAGCAACGAGAATCCCTCGCCCAAATTTATCTCGGGCGGGTGACAGGAAAGCGACTTCCGGGTCAAATGGCTTGGAAGGAAAAATAAAAGGATTTTGGCTAAGTTGGTCGCAAGATACAGGTGCGTTAATCTGGGTTATTTACTAAGATGGGCGTTACATATCCCGCGGGGGTGAACGAACCGCCGAGGAGAAGCGAGCACGAACTACTGATTCAGGAGCACGACGTTGAACAGGAATGGTAACCTGAGGAATTGGAGAGGCATACAGTGGATGGCCCTTTGTATTACAGCCACCTTACTGATGCTGAGCGGATGTGAAACAGACTCATTCTTCGACCCGTCTGTGGTGGGTCGTTGGGAGCACACGCCTGTCACCTTGCCGATCCTCGATCGGCTCGATGTGATCGAGGGAGAGGACACCGAATCACTTGCCGTCACCGGCGTGCGACCGGAAGACCTGATCCCTGACATGCGCGAGTATGTCGTAGGCGCAGGCGACCTCTTGACCGTCACGGTCTTTGAGCTTGTTGCACTCGGACAAGAGTCAGTTCAAACACGACGTGTCGATGAGACAGGCCTTATTCGATTGCCCATTATCGGCCCTGTTCGTGCTGCTGGCCTGACATCAAGCCAACTCGAAGCAGAAATCGCAAGTGTTCTCGAACGCAAGAACATTCTGCCTGACGCGGTGGTCAGCGTGATTCTTCAAGAGTCTCGCCAAAACACCTTCAGCGTCATCGGCGAACCACTACAAGGTGGAACCGCGATCGGCACCTACGTTATTCCAAAGCCTGACTTCCGCCTGCTTGATGCGTTGGCATTAGCGCGTGGTGTGCCGGGCCGAACCAAGCGCCTTCGCGTGTTCCGCCAAACGGCTCTGACCGCTGAAGTTGCGGGTGAAGTCACGGAAGAATCGCAAGTCGAAGAAGCCAAGCCTGCTGCACCAGCTCCGAAGAATCCTTCCAAGCTGATTGATGAATTGCTTGAAGGTATCGATGAAGAACCGGTTGTGAAACCCGCGAAAGAAAAGCCTGCTGCACCAACCGCCATCGAAGGTGGACTTGATGCCGGTGTAGGCAACAGCCCACAATGGGTTTTCGCAGGCGGCAAGTGGGTCAAGGTCGATAAACCTGTTGCTGGTGGCGTGACCACTGCAGAACTCGACGAAACCTCCGCACTGGGTGACCTGATCACACAGCGCATCGTTGAAATCCCATACGAACGACTCGTCGAAGGCGACCTGCGATACAACATCGTGATCCGTCCCGGCGATGTGATCAAGGTTCCAGACCCGAGTGCTGGTTTCGTGTACATCATGGGCGAGATTGCACGTCCGGGTGCGTATCAGGTACCGGGCGAAAGCGACTTGACGATCAAGCAATTGATCGCGTCGGCGGGTGGCCTTTCACAGCTCGCCATTCCAGAACGTGTTGACCTGACTCGCCGTGTAGCTGATGCTCAAGAAGCAACACTCCGCATCAATGTGCGAGCCATCTTCGAAGGCACCGAGCCTGACCTCTACCTCAAGCCAAACGACCTGATCAATGTCGGCACAAACTTCATTGCCACGCCGCTTGCGATCTTCCGAAACGGCTTCCGTATGACCTATGGTTTTGGTTTTGTGCTTGACCGTAACTTTGGTTCTGATGTCTTTGGACCGATACAGTAAGAACACCGCGTTTGATCGTGGCTTTTCAATGAGAACCACGTCATAAACGCATGAAAAAGAATATTCATTGCGGCACGGCTTAACGGCCTTGCCGTAACTTTAGTAAACTCTGGCAATCTGTCTGGTGATGAAATTGACTCGGTAGAACAGGCAGGATGTTGGGCAAGGACCGCCCAGTGCGGGGCAGGACGCGATTCTTAGCCGCACCACCAGAACAACCCAAGGATGGATCCGCGTGCTGTAGCCATACGCTACAGCCGGCGTTGTTATTGAACCTGTATGCTGCCCAGTGCGTATGACTATTCATGGTCGAGCCTCTTGGTTTGAGCCTGAGTGTTAGAAGGATATGGGAGGGTGAGAGTCAGTCAGGAAGTTGGGACTGAGCGACACGAGAATAGGATGAACGAAACGGCAACACTAGAACAACCCAAGACGCTAGCGTCCTCAGTCCTTCCTGAGAAGGATTTGATTCCATCCGAGCGTATCCCATGGGTCATCGCATTGGCCATCGGATTTTGCGGAATGCACTGGGCGTATTTGTATCGCATGGGCCGCATTGCATGGAACGACCCAAACTGGTCGCACGCCATGATTGTTCCGCTGATTTCAATCTACTTCATCTACCAGCAACGCGAAACACTCAAGCAAATCAAACCCTCTATCAGCTGGTTCGGACTTCCACTCGTATTCTTTGGCCTATTCGCTTATGTATGGGGCATCACGCCCGGCCGCAACGACATGGCACAAGGCTACGCCATGATCATCTCACTCTTTGGCATGATCTGGTTCTTGCTCGGTTCAAAAATGATGCGCGTGCTTTGGTTCCCCATCATCTATCTCGGGTTCGGCGTTAAAGTCTCACCACTGCTCTGGGAAGCCATTGCCGTCAAACTTCAATTTATCGCGGCTTATAGTTCAACCGTCGTTCTAAAATTTTGCTCAATCTTCTTGGACTTCGAAGTTGACAACCGCGGCTCCACCATCGACATCATTACCAACAAGCAAGTCATGATCGATGGCATCATACAAATGAAGCCTGTCACAGAAAGCCTTAATGTTGCTGAAGCATGTGCGGGTTTACGCATGCTGATGGCCTTTCTTGCTTTGGGTGTCGCCATGGCTTTTCTTTGGAAGAGGCCGAAGTGGCAACGCGTCGTTATGGTGCTAATGACAGTCCCAATTGCGATCACTGTTAACGTCGGCCGCGTCACATCGCTTGGCCTTTTATCACTGGTAAACAAAGAGATGGTCGGCGGCGACTTCCATACCTTCGTCGGTATGGTCATGCTGATTCCAGCAGCTGGAATGTTCCTGCTAATGGGCTGGATCATGGACAAACTTTTCATCAGTGACAAAAGCAAAGTAACCGCAACCTCTGACAATGAGGCAAAAGCTAATAACAACATTGAACCCGATCAACGAAGTCAAAAATTTAGTATTCCTATTTCAAACTATGTGATTTCGTTCATTATTGCCGCAATAACCATGGTCGGAGCTTTCTATCTATACACCTATACCGTCCAATTTAGCGGCATCAGAATTGCAAATAGCGCTATCATCAACATCGTATTCAAAATGATGTGTATCCTAACGCCCCCTACTCTCCTTGGCTTCATTGTTTGCTTGGCCAGTATCAAACTGCTTAACCGTTGGAATCACCTGCCACTTCAAGCGAAGCATTCATGTGCCGCTATTTTCACGATGACACTTTTGATAACAGCTTTCTCTAGCCAAGCAGTTGTACTCAACAGCACACAAACAGTAATCTTCAAAAAGGCGATCAATCCCCGCCACCAGATGTACGCCCTACCCAACCAGGTTGGCGACTGGAAGCTGTACCGCGAAGACCCTCCGATGACCAAAGAAATTCTCGATGCGCTTGGCACGAACAACTACGTCAGCCGCACATATGTTGATGAACGCTGGCCAAAGGATGAACCCGGCCGATATATTCGGTTACATTCCGCTTACTACACCGGTACGCCCGACACCGTACCGCACGTACCGGACCGCTGTTATGTTGCTGGTGGTGCAAACATCGTGACCCAAGGCAGCACAAAGTTGACGGTTAAAGGCCCAGAGTACTTCACCGACGAAGACGGCACCTTGGCTTACAGCCGCTTACACAACGGCGAAGTCCGTATCCCTCAAACCAAAGACATTCCCGCCACATTCATCCAGTTCGTCATGGGTGGCGACAAAATCGGACAGAAAAAAGCGACATCAAATGTTGCCTATTTCTTTGCCGCTAACGGCAAGTTCCTTGCCTCGCCAAATGATGTTCGTTTCTTTGGCACGAGCAAAGAGGATCTCTATGCCTATTACTGCAAAATTGAAGTGCGTACAGATATTGAAGATGCGGAGCAGGCAAAAGCTCGCATTGAAGATTTCTTAAGCGCTTATCTGCCAGAAGTCATGGCATGCCTCCCCGATTGGATAGACGTCACCGAAGGGCGTTACCCCCGCGGAGTAGAGGCAGAACAGTTAACCAATAACTTAGACAGTAACTGAGCAACATTGGGATACATTCGATCGCTTGTGATACACAATGCAGATCTCGCAATAGGAGTACGGTACAAATGGCCGGACGCGTAAACACAAAATTCGTTTTTGTACTCAGTTCAGTAATCATTTTTTTGGTAGCAACGCTGGCTGGATTATGGTACGTCTTCGTACGCAACAGCCCTGAACAATTGGTGCGCCAAGGCGACGCACTGATGGCGGAAGGTAACCCCTATATCGCTATCAAGAAATACGCAGGTGCCGTTCAAAGCGAAGCAAATAACCTTAATTATATTGATAAGTATCTAAGTGCACTTGTTGAACTTAAAGCTGAAGATGCGGTTGAAGCACAACAATACATTGGGCAAAAAATATCGTGGCAGAAAAAAGCCGCAGACCTTGTGCCAACTGACCTCACCTACCGTGAAACATATTATACAACGCTTTTGGAATACCGGAAGAAACTTGGCTATGCATCTTTTGCCGACAAGATTGCGGAGCATGCAGATAACTTGCTGCTATCGTATCCCTCGGATTTGAATTTGCTAAAGAACCGCGGTTTAGCTCGTATTCTGATGATGAACAACAATATGTCTCCTGAAGATCGAGCGATGGGTTATCATGACCTCCTTCTAGTCGCCGAAGAAAATCCAGACGATCTGGAAGCTAAGTTCTATCTTGCCCGTTACCACCTTGCCGAAGCAAATCTTTTGGATCGCCCCAGTGGGGATCGTGAACTGGCCATCGAGCACCGCAATCATGTGCTTTCTATCGCAGAAGATCTGATCGCAAGCCCAACACAAACCATAAAAAATCAAATCAACACTGTATCGATCTTGCTCGACAGCAGCATGAATGCGAACCTGCCTGTAACAGCAAGCGAAGAGCAAGTCCAAGCCGTAAAAGATGCCGCTAATGCACGTCTTGAAATCGCCAAGCCCATCATCATCGCACTTGAAGAGAAAGTGCTCACCAAATCGAATGTTGATGATGATGATCTCAGAACGGTTGCAGGATTTGTCCAATATGCCAATCGTGAGATCGTCAAACGTGAGGATAGCACCCAAACGACTGTCGGCATTGAACGTGCCAAAGCACTCTTCAAGCACGGTCTTAAAAAGGATCCAACTAACGCTTTCTTCATGTTCTATCTAGGCAGCAACCATTTACAGTCAAATGATGTAGATGATGCACTCAAGCTCTTCCGCCAAACGATGGATGTTACCGGTGCGGACACACCGATCCGTCTACTAAGAAATAGAAACCTGCAAGTTCAAGCGGGTATGCACGCGGGGAATATCCTCGTGCAACAAGCCAACGCATCAAAAGATGTTGAGCAAAAAGCCGAAAAGCATGCAGAGATCGAAAAGATTCTTGCCCGCATGGAGAAGGATAATATTAATGCGGCGGTTATTGATGCACTCCGCAGCAAGCTTTTAGTAAGTCAAGGCAACTTTAGAGATGCCGAAGCCTCAATCGAAAGTGCAATTGCTGGCTTAGGCAATATTGATCCTTCCCTTCAACTTCTCGCAGTTGAGTCCCGCCTGAAGAAAGGTGAATGGGGTGCTGCTGCCAGCATGCTCGAAGAATATCTTAAACGTTCACCTAATGATGCTCGCCAACGTCTAAAACTCGCTCAGCTTTACCTCAAACACAAGCAAATCGAACAAGCTCGCACGCATGTTGATGAGCTTAAACGCCTCATCCCAGATAACAACGGCACCAAAGCACTCGAAGGCATCATTCTTGCGGCAGACAAGAAAACCGACGAAGCACTAGAGATCTTTGAGAATATGGACGTCAATGCATTTCCACAGATCCATCAAACACTCGCTGGGCTTTACATGGCTAAAGGCGAGCAAGAAAAAGCTAAAGAGCACGCTATCCAGTATTTTGAAACCGACCCAACCAATATCCGTGCATTACAGATGGTGCTCGGGTTTACCAAAGATCAACAAGAGCAAGAGAGTTTGATCGCAATTGCGAAAGAATCGGGTGCTGATGCAAGCACGCTTGATGTGCTATCCAAACGTGTCCGTGGCGAAGAAATCAACATTAATGCAGATGAACTCATCGCACAAATGAGCGATAAGATTGAAGATCCTTTTACTAAGCAACTCGCCAGAGTACGCCTATATGCACAAGCCGGTGACAGAGAGAATCTCGCCACCGCTATTGCAGAAGCCGCAAAGCTTCAACCGGAAAATCCGGACGTTGTTCGATTACAATTTAATCTTGAAGTTGATGAGCAATCCAAGCTACCCATAAGTGAACGCGATTGGACAAAAGCAGAAACCATCGTCGCTTTTGCTGCTGAAAAAAATATCGATAAAGCACAAGGCGAACTTTATCGAGCGCGTCTCGCTGCCGCTCAAGGAAAGAATGAACTAGCGGCCGTCTCATATAGACGTGCATTAAGTGCCGTCGAAATTAATTCCGATGGCTGGTTTGAACTCGGACAAGTTCTGCTTAGAGATTTGAAATTCGACGAGTCAAAACAAGCTTTTCTAAAAGCGCTTAGCCAACGTCCAGACCACATCCGTGCGATGCAAGGTCTCTCTCAAGTACTGATTCAACTCGGACAAGGCGAAGAAGCTTTAGGTTATATCACCAAAGCACGTAGCTATGCACCAAACGATCTAATCCTACTCAACCAATACCTAACACTTGAGCAAAAGTATGGCTCACGTGAACGAGTCATCGAAATCCGAGAAAACCTGGCCAATCGCCTCCCTCAAAACTACGGCAACAAGCGAATGCTCGCACTTATCTATGCTGAAGATGGCAAGTATGACGAGGCGATCAAGCTGATGAAGCAAGTGACAAAAGACGAAGGTGATTCTCGCACTAACATCAACGCGCTGGCTCAGATCCATGCGGTCAGTGGCGATGTTACTGCAGGTAGAACATTGATTGAACAGTATCTAGTCGGCCTGATCGATACAGTCGCGGCCGAAGATTACCTTATGTTCGGTAGGTATCTCATCCGACATGATCAATCACGTACAGATATTGAAAATGCATATAGCAATGCTATTGAACTTGAAGATACTGAAGCTATGCCCGCCAGCCGCGAGCTAGCTGACCTGTACTTCAGCCGCAGACTGTATGCGGAAGCTGCTGCAATCTATCAAAGCATCTTTGACAAGAGCAACGCCGACACCCGCGTTGGTCTGCGTTTGTCTGAAACCTATATCAACATTAGCGAGTTTGATAAGGCGAGCACTGTTCTTTCCAAACTCGATCCAACCGATAAACGCGTTGCTGAGAGCCTTGTCCTCCGCGCATTGATTGCGGAGAACAATAAAAACACTACCGAAGCACTCCAACTTATCAATAAAGCAATTCGTGCAGATCGCAACAATGCGAAACTCTACTACCAGCGAGCTCGCGTACTTCGCATAAACCCAAACAGCTTGAATGACGCTTTCAAAGATCTCAATCGTGCCATCGAGCTTGATCCCAACATGCTTATTGCACGACGTGATATTGCCATCCTCAATCTACAAATGGGCAACCGCGACGATGCTATTCGCGAACTAAACAATCTTGTTGGCAAGCACCCTGAATACATCCCAGCGCGACTCGAACTGGTGCGGCTTTACTCACAAAAACAAGAAATCACCGCACTTAAAGTGCTACTTGATGACAGTGAACAAACATTTCCTGAAGACGCACGTTGGCCCAACCTAAAAGCTGAACTCGCTCTTAGAAATGGCAATCGTGACAGCGCTATCGCATCATATTTGAAAGTGCTGGAGCTTCAGCCAAATGCCCCAACGCTCAATGCTCTGGCCCAGCAGTATGTACTCAACGATCAACCGGCCCAAGCATTAGAGATAATTGACAAGCATCCAAGCTTGGCCGTCACACCAGTCATTAAAGCCATTAAGGGTCACGCACTTATCAAAACAGACGAAACAGAAGATGGCAGCCATCTTCTATCTGAAGCTCTTAATGAATCTAACGACTATGTACAGATGTCCGCGATTGGTGCCCAAATCAGACTCGCACTTGGAATCGATACATTCCGCACGATGCTTGGATCGCTGACCAACGCAGAGCAAGTAACATGGGCAAATCTTCTGCTCGCAGAATCAGCACTCCGAAGTCGCGACTATCAAGCCACAATCGACTTTGTTAGGCTTGTCGAAGCTGATCTCAAAGACGATATGAAAGTCCGCGGCCTACAACTGCTTTCCAACGCACTTTATGGTGCTAAAGACTTCACAGCATCCAAGGAAGTTTACTATCAGTTGATCGAGCTTCGTCCTAATGATCTTGGTACACTGAATAACCTCGCCTACCTCCTTGCAGCTAAGCTGAACGACCCCACTCCTGCAGTTCCACTTGCCAAACGAGCTCTTGAACTCGCTCCAAAGAACCCACAAGTGATGGATACCTACGGCTGGATTCTCTACCTCACAGGTGAGTACGACCATGCAAAAGACATCCTTGAGGAGTGCATCCAAATCCAACCGATCGCACCAGGCATGCTGCACTTAGGCATGGTTTACGAGAAGTTGGACCTAAACCTCGGTGCAAAAGATATGTATGAACGTGCTATTGAGGCGGCAAAACTTGCTTCAGATAAAGATGTACTCGCAGAAGCCGCCGATCGTTTAAACACGTTAGAACAATAACTATTCGGCAGAAAGACCGCAATCTTATATTGAATGAAGTAGAAGGGTTTATGGGTATGAATGCTCCACAAAAAATGACTAACCCCAACATGATGCCGCAAGCGGGAGCACCCGCATCAGGCAAGTTCAAGCCGATTGATCCAATGCGCGTTCTGCGTGAACATCTTTGGATCTTGATTACGGTCTCACTGATTAGCCCTGTAATTGGTGGCGGCGTATGGTTTGGCCTAGATAAAATCATGCCCAAGTGGACAAGCCAGCAAATGTTTCAAGTTTCTCCGGGTTCAAACAATGCATACGATCCATCAGGTGGAACACAACTGAATACAGGTCAAATGCAACTGATTGAAGCATATATTGCCACACAAACATTACGCATACAGTCTGAACAAATTCTAGATAAAGCGTTGGACTCTCCTTTGATCCAGAATACTACTTGGTATCAAAAGTTTGATAATGACAAAGTCAAAGCGCGTAAAGCACTTGAGGATGGCGTGGTAAAATCGTACAGCCCACGTGATTCGACCGCTATTATTTTATCTGTTTCAACATCTTACGAGCAAGATTCTAACCGTATCTTGGAAGCTATCGCTGACACATATATCAAAAGCCTTAACGCAGATGCCAATTCTGAATTCCGTGAACTCGACCGCTCATTTTTAGCTGAAGTCAACCATAGTAGTAATCGGATCAAAAGTTTAAATAGAGAAATCCAAGCCTTTGCAAAAGATCACCAAATTGTAACCTCTGCCGGGGCGCGAGCCCAACTCGAAGTTGAGCAATACACCGAGCAAAAGGTCATCTTTGAAGCTCAACTGGATGGTGCCATCAAGCAACAGCAGATGCTACTTGCACAAGCCAATTCCCCTGAAGTAGAACCAAATGCTGAAGATCTTCAGGCTGTACAACAAATGCCGGAAATTCTCTCTCTTCAGCAACGAATCAATGACGAGGAAGCCTCATACAAAGGGCTCCTAACAATGTACTCAGAAAAACATCAAATCTCGCGACAAAGCAAAAGTCGTGTCGAGTCATATCGTGAGCAACTCCGCCTAAGCACCGAACGCAAGCTACGAGAAATGGAAGCCTTTCGTCTCAAAAATGCTCAACAAACGATCGACAGCCTCACCAGTCAATTAGAAGAACTTAACGCTCGACTCGCTCCGGCCGAGAAACGGCTAACAGATCTAAACGCACAAATTGAGCAGTACAATCAAATGCTTATTGATCTAGAGCAAACCAAAGAACTTAAGAATGCCGCGGAACAAGCACTTGCCAATTCTCGTGTTTACCAAAAACGACCTGACAAAGAACGTATCAAGCGTATTGGTGGCGCAACGCTACCGGTAAAAACATTTCCAAAACCTCTCCTTGTCGTTCCCGGTGTCATGTTTGTACTAGTCGGACTGACAACTGGTCTTATCTTCCTTCGCGAAGTACTTGATCAACGCGTAAAGAGCCCAAGTGACATTAAACTTATCCCTGACTCATCACTGCTCAGCGTTATCCCCAGTATCAATGACGATAAAACCAGTCATGCACCAATTGAAGAAGTTGTGCGTAATTATCCGACAAGCTTACTCGCTGAAAGCTATCGCCAAGCACGCACTTCCATCCTAAATAAGATGGAGAAGAAGGGCTATAAAACCCTCATGGTCGTTGCAACGCAACCTGGCAGCGGCGCAACAACCACAGTTCAAAACATTGCGAGCAGCATGGCCGCAAATGGACGCAATGTACTCATTCTCGATGCAAATATCCGTCGCCCCAAAGCCCATGAAATTGCAGATATCACCAACAAGGGCTGGACCAATGCCATTGGGAATAACGCCGCACTCATGCAAGTCATCCATGCTGGCAAACCGGGTGAACCTTCAATCCTCTGCGTAGGCAATGGTCAAATTCGGCCTGAGCTTTTTGAGTCTCAAGACTTCAAGCAGATGATCGATACGCTCAAAGAACAATTCGACTATATCCTGATTGATGCGCCGCCTCTGCTTTTAACCTCTGAAGGCCAAGTGCTGACCAAGATTATTGATGCCGTTACGATCGTGGTTAATGCCAACAAAGATCAACGTGGTGTGGTCCAACGGCTTCAAGGCAAACTCAAGGGCAACCATGCAGATGTACTTGGCATTATTCTCAACGAAGTCAGTGCCAGCGCCGGTGGTTACTTCAAGAAGAACTACCAAGCTTTCTACAAATACAGCAACGAAGCGAACAGCCAACAGACGAACACAGAAAAGGCAGAGGCAGTTGCCTCTATGACGGATCACAACCATTAAGTGTAGGCCAGTAACTAAAGCTGTGCTAAATGTATCCTGTTGCGTTTTAAGGATTTAATTTGACCACGCAAAAAATCATCATCACCGGCGGCGCAGGTTTCATTGGCTCACACCTTAGCGAGAGACTTCTCTCCTCAGGCCACCAATTGATTCTCGTAGATAATCTTTCCACCGGTAGAAAACACAATGTCGACCACCTCATTGGCGATCGCTGTCAACTGCTCGAAGCGGATGTCATTGATGCATTTCAAGATCCTTTATTATTTACTGACGTCTCCGCTATCTATCACCTTGCTGCTTCAGTCGGTGTGAAACGAGTCATTGACGACCCCACAGGCATGATCAAGTGCAATATCTACGACACAACCATCGTACTCGAAGCTGCCGCCAAACATGATATCCCAGTACTCATCACTTCCTCAAGTGAAGTCTATGGCAAGTGCCCTGCTCCACCTTTGAAGGAAGACATGGACTTGGTCTATGGGCCTACAACAGCGTCACGATGGTCCTATGGTTTAAGTAAAGCTATCGACGAACACCTTGCCATTGATCTCTATAACAAAGGTAAGGTCAAACCCGTCATTGTCCGTCTTTTCAATACCATCGGTCCACGTCAGATCGGCGAGTATGGCATGGTCGTACCGCGATTCATCGAAAAAGCACTTGCGGACCAACCGATCACCGTTTACGGCGATGGCAATCAAACGCGCGCTTTCTGCGATGCTCGCGACATTGTCCGGGCCATGACATTGTTGATGAATAACGAATCTTGTTTCGGCGAAGTTTACAATCTTGGCTCAGACACAGTCGTTACCATCAACGAGCTTGCAGAGTTAGTGAATAAAGTCACACAAAACACTGCCGGTATTGAGCGGGTTGCATATGAAGCTATCTATGGCAAAAACTTTGAAGACCCTCAGCATCGCAAGCCAGACGTAACCAAAATCAAAAATGCAATTGGCTTTGAACCCGAGTTTACTCTCGAAGACACCATTGTCGAGCTTGCACAATCTAAACAAATAACCAATTCATAATCACTAAAGGATCTATCACACCGTGCTGACCGTGACACTAGCACAAAGAATGGCTGACTTGCTCAATGATGCTGAAACCTACAGCATCATGAATGCCATACGCCCATATGTCGGCGTGTTTTTTGCTGCTTTCTTTGTCGCGCTCATCACCACACCTCTCATGCGGATGCTCGCTCTTAAAAATGGCATCGTTGACTGGCCGGACCTTCACCGTAAAAACCACATTGAACCCATCGCATACCTTGGCGGCGTTGGTATTTTTCTTGGTTGGCTTGCAGGCGCGGGCCTCTGCTACATGCTCAACCCAACCGGCGAGCATTCACTCCACCTTGGTATGCTTATGAGCATCGTCATCGGCGCACTTGCCATCACACTCACCGGTCTCTTCGACGACGTCTATGGTTTCTCTCCCCGCGTCAAACTTGGTGGACAACTCTTCGCAGCAGCAGCACTCGCCACTCAAAACTTCGGCGTCGAGCTCGTCCATAATGCTTACGGACTCACAGGTCTCCCCACCTTCCCCGGCTCAGATACAATCATCTATATCCTTGGCACTGCTGCTATCGCATTCTTTGTTGTCGGCGGCTGCAACTCACTTAACCTCATCGACGGCCTCGACGGCCTCGCGGGTGGCGTCACAGCAATCGCAGCCATCGGCTTCCTCATTCTTGCAGGTATCATCGCCTCCGAAGCTGTCGAAGCGACCACCATCGCCAATCAAGCCCTCCAAGCTGGCTCGATCGATCAGCTTCCCACATGGATTGAACCAACGCAACGTTCTGACGCATTACGCATCGTTATGTGTCTCGCCATCTTAGGCGCAGTCCTCGGATACCTTCCCTACAACTTCAATCCCGCCTCCATCTTCATGGGTGATGCAGGCTCCTTACTACTCGGGTTCCTCTGCATTTCCACCATCCTCCTCTTCTCACAAACCGGCGGGAACGCACTCAAGCTCGTCACCGCATCCCTCATCATTTTTGCACTTCCTATTACGGACACCTCTCTTGCAATCTTCCGCCGAAAGATGCGCGGCAAACCCATCATGTCACCCGACAATGAACACATGCATCACCTGTTCCGCCGCTCCGGACTTAGCGTAAAAAAATCCGTGCTTGCCATGTACTGCATCGCCATCATGTTCGCTGTCATTGGCTGCGGCATGGTCTACCTTGAATGGTCACTTCGCTTCATGCTTATCGTCGCATGCGTTATCTATGCCTTCATTCTTGTTGGTTCATACAAGTACGGTCACAAACTCGCCCTACTCGACAAGATCCGCAAAGAAGAAGAAAAAGTTACTGCGGATAACGAACAACCAGTGCTCGCCGGAGCTACTGCCAACAACATCGAATCTTAAAGACTCGCCACAATAGTCACGCGATCCGCAGGCTATTCATCTCAAACTGAGTCACTAACCACGACACTTTGAATGACATTTCCCCCTATACAGGGTTTTGGTACGCGCCAAACCCTGCATATTGATCGTGGATGGCACACATTCAAATTCTGGCACAACCCTTGCATATAGTTAAGTGGTGAAATTGCTGCCTTTAGGAACTCCCTCACCAAAGGTCGGCAACTTTGAAATTCCAGCAGGCTCGCAGCCACATACCGGCCGCATCTTCCAAGAAGCGCGCATAGGTGCAGTCGGCCACCTCTCCTGCGATCCCAAATGGGACGCACCAGCGATGGGAAAAAGAGAAGGCTACTTCAACCTGCTGTGTGGATAGATCAAACAGGCCCGTGGAGTAATGAATACTTCGCGGGCTTGTTTTAATGTCTATTATCCTCAACAATCAATCACGAATCTTTGATCTGCACTTCTCTATCCATGCAGGATCTGATTCCACCGGATCTGGATTCAACCACCAAAGTACCAATAATGCCACCACTACAAACGGCAACGATAATAAATACGTCACACTAAGCGTCGTATAAAACCAACTGCTATCTACAATCATCAGCACAACGAACAGTAACAAGCTGACACCGATCGCTATCCACATTTTGCCAAGGCAATTCAGTCGCGGCGCCCAGATTAAGCCGCACCCTGAACACTCTCGCACCCCCAACGGATGATTCTTGTTGTATTGTTTCTTCGTGTGCATCGCAGTTTTGCCCAAGCATTGCGGACACGTCTCCCCTGTCATACGGCTATAGCGATCGCGCCCCGCACCCTCAGCAGAGTTGGGAACATCTTCAGGTTGTGAACTGGACATACTTCACTCCATCGCGCTCATGAAAGGTGGACCGTATCATTCTAGAGAATAAAAACCTGCCGCCAAGCGGTTGTACAATAAACAGCCAACGAATGACTTCATCTCCGAAGGGACGATCATGCCTTCCCACCCAGACATCACTACCTCGCCGATCATCCTCTCGCTCTTCATTGGCAAGCCCAAAGATCTCGGCACCCCCAGCGGTACAGACTGGCACAACAAACCGTGGCGCTCTGCCATTTTCAAAGAATCCACCACAGAACCCATCCATCTCGACACCCTTGGCCATCACGGCGATGGCGTGCAAGAAACCAAATTCCACGGCGGACCGGACAAAGCACTCCTCGCCTATCCCGCCAACCACTACACCTATTGGCAACAACAATTCCCTGACACACCCAGCACCTACGGCTGGTGCGGCGAAAACTGGACTCTCTCAAACCTCGACGAAACCCAAGCCTGCATCGGCGACACCTTCATCGTCGGATCCGCCACAGTTCAAATCTCGCAACCCCGCCAACCATGTTGGAAACTCTCCCGCCGTTGGCAGATCAAATCTTTTGTCCGTGAAGTCCAACGTCTCGGCTACAACGGCTTCTATCTCCGAGTCCTCCAGCCCGGCACAGTCCAAGTTGGCGATACTCTCACTCTTACTGATCGCCCACACCCAAACTGGCCTACCCGTCGCGTTCACGAACTGCTCTATGATCGTTCCACTCCGCCGGAGCTTCTCTCACAACTATCTGCCTTAGAGCTGCTCTCTACCTCAACTCGTTCCCATTTTGAACGCCGCCTTCAACACCCCTACCACGACGATTCAGCCAAGCGGCTCAAAGGCGAAAACGGCACCTAGTCACAATCCCTTAATTGGACGCCATTTATGACACCACCTTCCTCCCACTATGGCTAAAAAAGCTCTACGTAAAATTCTTCCACACCTTACCCCCCACCAAGCCGATCAGTTACCATACATCGGCACGGCGGTAACAAAACTGCCCTGTGACATCGGAGTGGGATAAAGCCACACTCGCCTCACGGCTTGCCATAAGTTGCAGCCGCTAGGTGTGTTGCTACAATTACTCGAGAGTTTGAGTACGCCTCTCGCTCTTATTTAGGCTTGCGCCTCAAGGACGGCCAGCAAGCCCAGCCCAAAACAGTTACGGACGATCGCAGCGGTTCTTTTGGACCCGATTAGCAGGACGTGCATGATGCCATCCGCCGGGTTTTACAACCACTTGCGATCATTCACTTTTATAACCCCCCTTTAATCTGGTAGTTGGTTCAAAGGCTCAATAAAGCAAGCCTCAAAAAACACACCACTGCCCAGGAGTTTATCGATGGCATCACTCGTCAAGGATCTAGTCGAAGCAGGCGTCCACTTCGGACACCGCGCCACCCACTGGAACCCCAAAATGGCGCCGTACATCTACGGCAAACGCAATAAAATCCACATCATCGATGTCAAGGAAACCATCAAGGGTCTCCTGCTTGCTCGCAAGTACATCACCAAAACTGTTTCCGAAGGCAAAGACATCCTCTTCGTCGGCACCAAGCGTCAAGCACGCGCTTCGATCCAAAAACAGGCCACTGAAGTCGAAATGCACTGGGTCACCGAACGCTGGCTCGGCGGCACACTCACCAACTTCCGCACCATCCGCGAACGCCTCAAACGTCTCGAAGAACTCGAACGCATCGAAGAGTCCGGCGAAATCGCCAACTACTCCAAGAAAATGGAGTCCACCCTTCGCCGCGAAAAGAACAAGATCCTTCGCAACCTCGAAGGCATCCGAAAAATGAACAAACTCCCCGGCGCCATGGTCGTCGTGGACCCCTCAACCGAACACAACGCTGTCAAAGAAGCACGCAAGCTCGGCATCCCAACGATCTGCTTGATCGATACCGATTCCGATCCAGACTTCGCAGACATCCCGATCCCCGGCAACGACGACGCCATGCGCGCCATCGACGTGGTCATCGGTTCACTCTGTGCCGCCATCGCTGAAGGCAAGCACTCACGCGTCGCCAAAAATGAAGGCAAAGACAAAGACGGTGCTCCACAACCGCGTCGCCGCAGCAACCGTTCTCAGTTCTCCGCTTCTGCTGACGAAGCACCCAAAGCTGAAGCTCCTGCCGCAGAAGCACCAGCAGCCCCCGCCGCTGAAGCACCTGCCGCCGCACCTGCTCCCGCAGAAAACGGTGCCTAAAATGACATCGCTCTAACCCACACGGCCATACCCGGCAAAGGCATCCGCTCACGCCAACAATTTTGAAAATCACGGTGAGCAAAACAGGTTGATGACAACGGTTTCCGTGCCGCGAAATAACGGATTCTTATACGTCTTCAAACTGTTTGCTCACCTGATCACCATAATCTAAATCAAATTCACCCCTTGATCTCGACTGGAGCAAGACCATGGCGACGATTACCGCCAAGGACGTAATGGAACTCCGCAAAGCAACCGGCCTCGGCATGATGGAAGCCAAAAAAGCTTTGCAAGAAACCGATGGCAACATGGACGCTGCGAAGGATCTCCTTCGCACCAAAGGCCTCGCAAAAATGGACGGCCGCACCGACCGCGAATCCGCGGAAGGCAAAGTCGCCATCGCCATCTCTGATGACAACAAGAAAGGCGTCATCGTTCTCGTCAACACCGAAACCGACTTCACCGCTAACAACGACATGTTCATCGAGAAGACCCAAGGTGTTGCCGTTGAAGCACTCAACAATGACCCCGGCGAAATCACCGTCAACGATGCCATCCAAGGCCTCATCGACGACATCCGCGTGACCACCAAGGAGAACGCGCAGTTCAGCAAGGGCGTCGTCCTCGGCGGCGGCAATTCCATCATCGGTTCATACGTACACTTCACCGGCAAGGTCGGCGTGCTCATCGAACTCGAAGGTGAAGCTTCCGAAGAACTGCTTAAAGACCTCTGCATGCACGTCTCCGCGATCAGCCCTGCCCCGCTCGGCGTGACCGAAGAAGAAGTCCCCGAAGACGCCATTGCCAAGGAACGCCAGATCGCCAAGGCGCAAGCCATCGAGTCTGGCAAGCCCGAAGAGATCGCTGAAAAAATGGTCGACGGCAAGATCCGCAAGTACCTCGACGAAGTCGTGCTGCTCCGCCAGAAGTTCGTCAAAGACGACAAGAAGCAGATCAAAGACCTGCTCCCCGCTGGCACCTCGATCAAAGCTTTCGTCCGCTACCAAATTGGCGGCTAAGCCTTGCTTGACACAACCTAAACATTCAATCAAAAGCACTCATTGCTCAATGGGTGCTTTTTTTGTATAAGTGTTTTGTCCATCTAAACATAACAGCCACCCAACACGACATCATACAAGAGGGGCACCACACTGCGACTGTACTGCATTGATATCATCCGAGGCATCAGCTCCCTCGCCATTGTACTACTACATTCGAGCATTACGTTTTGGTTGGCCGTCTTCCCCGACATCCTCTACCAGCCCATCGAAAGCGTGAGCCAATTCCTGATTTACATCACCACGCTTACCTGCAACTACGGCTGGATAGGCGTGCGCATCCTCATCGTCCTCAGTGGCTTTTGCGTCTACCTCGGCATTGCTGCCCGCAAACCCGAACGCATCCCCATCTTCCCCTTCATGAAAAAACGCATCCTTCGCCTCTACCCCACCTACTTCTGCGTGCTGCTCTGCGCCATGCTCTTTACCATACTCTTCTACCGCGCCGACCTCACCTTCCAAAACATCCTCGGCCATCTCATCTTCTGGTACCACAATTTCTATCCCGTCCTCAAAGAACCTGCCGAGTTCTCTTCCGTCTTCTGGTTCATGTCCCTCATCGCCCAGCTTTATCTCGTCTTCACACTCCTCTACCCCTTCATCCGTAAGCACGGCCTCGGCGCAGTCTGCCTCGCCACACTCACCTTCAGCATCGTCTGGCACGTCTTCTACATCTACACCACCGCCCAACTAAACTGGGAATGGTACGCCTGCATCACACCCCGCCACTTCGTCCTGGCCAACATCGGCGAATGGCTCGTCGGCGCCTACCTCGCTGAATGCTGGCACAACAAACAGCACGAACAACTCCGCACCAAACTCAAGCTCTCCCTGCCGCTCACCCTCATCATCAGCATCGCCATCTTTCTCAGCGTGATCATCTTCAAGCAGTACAACGATCTTCGCTTTGAATATCGCGACTCGTTCAACCTCCCGCTGACTGCCGCCACTTTCCTGCTCATGCTCTACATGATCACACTTGAAGGCCGCACAATGCAGCGCAAGCAAGCCGCCAACCTGCCGCACAAGCCGCGCAACCCACTCACCAAAATCATCATCTTCGTCAGCGACCGTTCCTACAGCCTCTACCTCATCCACGTTACCGTCATCGCCTTCATGGGACAGGTCGGCATCCGCCTCTTTAACCTCAAGATCGAGGACGCCCCCGGATCTTTCCTTTGGCTACTCACCATCATCGCCGGCATCATCATCGCCTTCATCGCCACCGAATTCCTTTATCGCTTCGTTGAGTTGCCTTCACACCAATGGGTCAGAAAACTCAGCCGCCCACCAGCCTCACCAACCACAACAGAAACGCAAAAGATAAAAACCTGAACCCCATCACAGCACCTGCCTCTGAAGAACGCATGTCCCGCAAATTCATCAAGGATATTTCGATTGCGTGCATCATCACACCGCTTCCCACTTTTAGACTTCCACCCCAACCCCCGGTTATAATGATCCGACGGGTGTGGGCCCGTAAAATCGTGCCATATCAGCCATACTGCCGCTCAAAGCAGCATTTTGCCGATGGATACGAACCAGCCACCAATCGCTTTTGTTGTCGCGAAGCATTGTCTTCGCGCGATGGGATTGCTGGATCACAACGTGGATGTTGAGAAAGAACAGGTATTTATCATGAGTCAGGCAACGAGCAGCCATGCTGCCGACCAACAAGCTGGGAAAACCAACGTGGACAAACAAATCTGGTTAAACGGCAACCTCGTCCCCGCACAAGACGCCACCGTCTCCGTCTATGATCACGGACTCCTCTACGGCGACGGCGTCTTTGAAGGCATTCGTATCTACAACGGTCGCATCTTCAAATCACTCACACACCTCAAGCGCCTCTTCGAGTCTGCCAAATCTATCCGTCTCGAAATTCCTTATACCATTGAACAACTCCACGAAGCTACCAAACAAACCGCCGCCACCAACAACCAAACCAACGGCTACATCCGACTCTGCGTCACACGCGGCCCTGGCACGCTCGGCATCCACCCCTTCCGTGGTTGCACCCCCAACACCTTCATCATCGCTGACGGTATCAGCCTCTACCCAGTAGAACTCTACGAGACCGGCCTCGAAGTCATTACCGCCTCCACCATGCGTAACCACCCCGCTGCACTCTCCCCACGCATCAAATCCATGAACTATCTCAACAATGTCCTTGCCAAGATCGAGGCCATCGACGCTGGCGTTCTCGAAGCTGTCATGCTCAACCATGAAGGCTTCGTCGCAGAATGCACCGGCGACAATCTCTTCATCGTCCGTAATTACCTCGACAAGCAAGTCCTCATCACCCCACCTATTTCCGCAGGTATCCTCGAAGGTGTAACCCGCAACGAAATCATCAAACTCGCACGTGCTAAAGGTATCACCGTCCTCGAGGAAAACCTCACCAAACATGATCTCTACACTGCGGATGAGATGTTCCTCACAGGTACTGCCGCAGAAGCGATTCCTGTAACCAAAGTCGACGGTCGTGAAATTGGTACAGGCACCCCCGGCTCGGTCACCACTGATCTTATTACAGCATTCCATGCACTCGTCGCCGAAAACGCACCTGAAGACTAAACTCAGCAAATAACTCATAAACAATTACAAGCCCACTCGCTTTGCGGGTGGGTTTCTTTTGATCCCACACTTGTCATCCTCATTCACGCTAAAATACAAACATGAATCATTCGTTCCCTCAATCCCCCTTCAAAACGACCTACCTCTCTGCCGACATCCCCGGCACCGGCGGGTCTATCAAACAACGACACGAAGACTTCCTCGTTGAAGAACAGCCCCTCTACCAGCCCACCGGCGAAGGCGAACATCTCTACCTCTTCATCGAAAAACGCGGCATGACCACCCTCGACGTCTCCCGCCGTATTGCCCGCGCCTTTCACATCAAAAAATCAGACGTCGGTTACGCCGGCCTCAAAGACAAACACGCCATCACCCGTCAACACTTTTCTGTCTACCTCCCCAAGCGTGATTTCGAAGAAGAAGGCCTCAAAAATCTCGAACTACACGACAACATGACTCTCCTCTGGCACGACCGCCACGCCAACAAACTCAGACGCGGTCATCACGGCGGCAACCGCTTCGTCATCCGCATCCGTGACATCCAAGTCCACGACGTCCTAAGAGCTAAGCGCGTATTAGATCTCCTCGAAACGAAAGGCGTCCCCAACCGTATAGGCGATCAACGCTTTGGATACCGCATGAACTCACACATCATGGGCTACCACCTGCTTAAGAAAAATCACCAAGACTTACTCGATGAGATGCTCGGACACACCTACCCACAAGACGCGCCTCTCCTTCAGGAAGGCCGAGAACACTACCGCAAAGGCGACTACCAACAAGCCCTCGAAATTTGGCCGCGTGCCCTCCGCTATGATCGCCAAGCACTTGATGAACTCCGTCAAGGCAAAACTGCTGAGCAAGCTGTTTCCCGCATCGACGTCGCACAACGCCGACTCATGATCTCCTCCACCCAGTCCGCCGCCTTTAATGAAGTTCTTACTCAACGTATCAAAGACAATACCTTCAGCACCCTTCTCCCTGGCGACCTAGCCATCATCCACCACAACCGCGCCGTCTTCGCCGTCGATGATCAAACCGCAGAAATCGAAAACGCGCCTACCGGCCGCATCCCCTCCTTCGAAATCTCGCCTTCCGGCCCCATGTGGGGCAGAGACATGCCACGCACCTCCGGAAAAATCGACCAACTTGAACAGCAAGCTCTCGCCAATCTCGACCTGTCTATTCATGAGTTAGAATCTGATCGCCACGACTACGCAGAAGGTGCCCGCCGCCCCTTACGTATCAAAATGGATAACCCCGACATTGAAGGCGGTGAAGATGAGCACGGCCCATACATCCGCCTCGCCTTCGATCTCCCCCGCGGCGCCTATGCCACAAACATCCTCGATGAAATCATGAAACCCGATCAATCGTCTTAATCCACCTCGGACGAACCACCAACCCGTCGATACTGCTCTTCCACCACACCTGCCCATAATTCTTCAAACCGCACAACCATTTTTTCAAACGCTTTCTTCTCCGCCTCCCGTTCAGCATCCATCCGCGCTTGATCCTTGAGCCACGAATTGGAAACCCGCTTCGCATCGCTCTTCGCCTGCGTCGTGCCATAAATAAATCCCGTTCGCACATCCATCAACACCAACGACGCCACAACATTCGCTTTCGATTCCTGATTCGGCAAGAACCCAAGCGTCAGCAACCCAAGCGGGCCAACATCATGATCGTGTACACGTGATTTGGTATCAAACGTGTAAAGCAACAACATATCCGCCTTCATCGGCGCAGCCGCTTGACGTAAATCGTCAACCGTCGTAAATGCCTCAGGCGCAAGTAGCGGATTCAACGGACCAAGCTGCCGGATCATCGGCAACGTCCTCAGCGATTCAAATGTATCCGTTTCCCCCAACGAATCAGCAAGACGGTACTGCGTACCCTTTACCGAGTATCTATTGTAGCGATTCCAATGACCTTCTTTCTTCACCTCCATCGCCACGATAGATGCTGGAAACGCAGCCGCAGGTTTACTCGCAAAAGCGTCCTTGATCTCTGTATTCGTGATTGATCCTAGCGACACACCCTGCATCGGCGCTACATAAGATGCACAACTAAACTGCGATAAGCCAATTATTAACAACAACACAACGATACAACAGCGCTTCATAATTGCCTCCGAAATAGTGATTGCCCCTGCGGCTAATAAACAATGTCAGCCTTCATCAAAAAGTTTAAACGCCGCACAATTAATCAGCAACAGTTTTTTCGCAGAACAATTCAAGTCTCTTCCCAAAGCCCATCCTCATCGATCGCCACTTCATCCCGTTGATACACCGCTTCCTCCGTCACCACCAAATCCATCACCGCGTCGTGTTCACTCGCCGGCAACTCACCTAACACCTGACACTCAAACGCCAAGCACATCCGTACCGTCAGCGCCACCTTCTCAAAATACCGATCATAATATCCACCACCCTGCCCTAGTCTTGCCCCATATTTCGTTGCAGCAACGCAGGGTGTCACCGTCACATCAGGGTTCCCCAAAAAAGCCTTCCCCTTCCGCGGCTCCAATACGCCAATTGAATTTTCCTTCAAAACATCCAACCCCAATAGCTCAATCACCTTCATCTCCCCACCCTTCTTCACCACACCCTTCGCATTCCCGATCCGCGGCACACATACCCGCTTTCCCCCCTCAAGTAATTTCTCAATCAGTCCTAACGTCGCTACCTCTTTCCCATACCCCACGTATATAAACACCGTCTCTGCCCGCTTTACTGCTTCAAGTTCAAGCACTGTCTCGCAAATTTTCTCGCTCGCTACCGCCCACACATCCTCGTCCAACGCCCCACGCACTTTCCGCACTGCATTCCGCACTTCATCTTTTGTGTGACTTGCTGGACTTGCTAAAACTTTTTCATGATTGATTTCGCTCATATACAAATGATATCAAACGCAATCCTTCACATCCCACGAACACCTTTATTAGAGCTCATAGCGTTTCCCACACAAAACACGAACAACTCACAATCCCGCCCCATTGATCAATCGCCCTTTTCCTGCGACAATACCCCACTCGCCAGTCCGCGAGAACCTATTCAACACAAAAACCAATACACGGGCCTCGCCCATCTGTTCACGCAGGAGTTAATCATGAAAGCTAACGAAATCCGCCCCGGCATGGCCCTGAACATCGAAGGCAATATCTGGCTCGTCGTCAAGATCGATCACGTCAAGCCCGGCAAAGGCCCTGCATTCATCCAAACCAAACTCAAAAACCTCCAAACTGGTGCCAACAACGAAAAACGCTTCCGCTCCGCCGAAGATGTTGATGGCGTCAACCTCGATCGCCGCGACATCGAATACCTCTACTCCGACAACACCGGAGCGGTCTTCATGGATATGGAATCCTACGAACAGTCCACCGTCCCCGCAGATGTCCTCGGCGACGCTCTCCTCTACACTAAACCCAATCAGCAAATCACCGGCCTTGTCTATAATGGCAACGTCATGTCGGTTGAACTACCCGCCGCAGTCGATCTCGAAATTACCGACACACCACCCGGCGTCAAGAATGCCACCGTCACCAACGTCATGAAAGAAGCCACCTGCGAAACAGGCCTCAAAACCCGTGTGCCGGACTTTATCAATCAAGGCGAAATGATCCGTGTCTCCACCGTCACCGGCGAATACATGTCACGCGTTAAAGACTAATCTGCTTCCACCTCGGAAGTCTGACAACTTCCAACCGCAAGCCCACTTACTCCGCAAGTGAAGTCACACACAACAAATGCTGCTTCAAAATAGATAAAACAGGTAACACGCGCAGGCTGCTTTTTATAAGCAGCCTGTTTTTATAGGCCATTCCACAAACTCTATCTCGCCCTATCCAAAAGCGCATGTATACTTCCACTGGAAGGCTTTATCGCTCAAATCAACAACCATTTTGATCCACGGGAACCCATGCGCGCACCGTTTGTAACAATTCTCTCCATCGTCACGTTATCCATCATTAGCATCCTCACACCACGTGATCTTGCGGCTCAATCATCACTGCGCACCGACCCCGTTCAAGCCGCCGAAGTTTACCTCAATCAAGTCCAACAAAACCTCACCCAACTTCAATCCAATCTCCCCACCATCACTTCCGCCGCAGAAACCGCCGCAGGAAAACTTCTCCACCCCAAATCCCGCATCATCATCCTCGCTCCGCCCGGCTTCGACCACGAACTACAAACCCGCCCCGGCGCCATCTTCCCCCACAAAATCGCCACCCAAATCCCAGAGAGCCCATCGCGAAACGACATCGCTCTACTCATTCTCATTCCCACCCAACCCGTTAACAATACAGCTGATCTCGATCAACTCCGTAAAACCTTCACCGCTCGAATCGAAACAGCTCGTACCCTCACAGCTGCTGGTTCTTCGGTTATCACCTTTACCTCTATTGCATGGTTAGACGGCCTCGAACTCGACCTCTCTGTCATCGCAAACTCCTCCGACATCATCGACCTCACACTAAACAATCCCGTCCCCACCATGCAGGCCCCTGATGCACTACCACGTGCCACCTCTACTCACCTCCTCCCATTGACCACCGCTGCACTCTGGACCTACAACACGGAACTTTTTGCGGCTTGCACCCGCCATGGCAAGCTCCCTGTCGCCCGCCAATCCTTCGAAATTGATACTCGTCAAAAACGCTTTTACCGCTACCAGAACCAATCTTTCCATCACGATCGTTGGCTTGATCCCATCCCCCCTCATAAACTGGGCAAAGCTTACATCAATCAATTAAAATCCCTTACCCGCGACCTTCAAACTGCCTCTATGAACGACATCCAACAATCTATCTATCAGATAGACGATGCTGTTCATCGAAACGCCACCATCCATCTCAAAACTGCCGGCCCGCTCCTCCCACACTTTATCCCACACAATAACATTCACCAAAACAACATCATCCTCGCATCCAACAACCTCACTTCCACAACACCTAACATCCAACCTTGGCTCAACAAAAACCCGCATCCCAATGATCTGATCATGGTACTTGCCGATCATCAACCTGCTTGGTCTGAAGCTTTCGGCGACTACGACGAACTTACCCGCCTGCATCAGACTCATGTCCCGATCATCTGGGCACTCGAAGCCTACAACACCTATCCCCACGAACTTGAGCCAACCGATATCCTTATTGACAAGTTTGGTTTCGTCGGCGATGCCCGCCTGAACATCCCCAACTACGACACTAACCTCGGCCCCACCTCCTCCTTCTCATCCCTACTCATTTACCACACTCTCCTCGCACCCTTCACTCACTAAAGCACGCCACCAGCTCTGATGGTTTGCAACAAAATCACAAGCATCAAAAACAGCAACGCAAGTGCAATCGCCTTCAGCCCCATCGCAATCAATATATGGTTAGGCTGCCCCTGCTTGACGATCCCCACCTCCCTAAGATCTGCCCCACACTCAGGACAATCAAACCGGCTTAACCCCTGCGTGATGTAACCGCATCCACCACACCGACCACTCGTGACATGGCTATCCTTCTTTTGCTTTGCATACCCCCAACACACCAACACAACGCCCACAAGTACCCATCCCGCAAACCACAAATAAAAGACATATGGGATCGATAACAACATCGCAATCAAGGATTCGAAGAAATCTGCCATATTCATCACTTTTAAAACGATCGTTGTTCGATCTCAACAAATCGCTTGTTACATTAGCCACGCTACGCATTCGCCGCAAGCAATATGAAAATAAAGATCAAAAAAAGAAAAGACAAACCAATCATCACCGAGCCCAAAACGACGAATCCCCGCCGACTTCGCCCCGGCTTGCCAATACCCACCTCTCTTAAATCAGCCCCACACTCCGGACAATTCAAACCGCTCAATCCCTTCACCAGATATCCGCACTTCCCGCAACCCTGCTCCGAATGACGGCGATCTGAAAAAATCAATCCAATCAACAACGAAAGTAATCCGGCTACTGTCGTAAGCACCCAAAAAATTAACATCACTACAAAAACCGTCATCACAAAATTTGTATGTATATGATTAGACATTATTTTACCCCATACACTTTTTATGGATTACATTGACGCCGTTGCGCACAAATCGCATATATACTGCTTCTATACCTTCATTGACGTTCCTGCAAGCCGTCCGTTTCACCTCTCTCACCAGAATGACTAAAATTCTTTTATGACCCAACCCACTCACAATCGCCTTTATCACGACCTCGCCTTCCTCTGGCCGATCCTCTCGCCACCCGATCATTACATCGCCGAAGCATCTATCATTCAAAGCATCATCGAAGATAAGCTTGCCGACCTTCTCGCTGATGCAGAAGTGGAAGGCACGCAACTCAATCTTACCGAACTTGGTGCCGGTGGCGGACACACCCTCTACCATCTCCAAGACTACTTCAATTGCACCGCAGTCGACCTTGCCCCCGACATGCTAGAAAACTGCAAGCACCTGAATCCCAACGTCAAAACCATATGCGATGATATGCGTAATTTTACCCTTGACGAAAAACAACACATCATCCTTATACATGATGCCATCGACTACCTCCTTACTGAAAACGATATCGCCCACACCCTCGCCGCGGCCTATCAAAACCTCACGTCCGGCGGAGTGCTCCTGCTCGCCCCCACCTATACCAGTGAAACCTTCGACACTGCAGATGCCGCCACCGATCGCCAATCATCCGAACGTTACGACCTCACTTACACCACCACGCTGATCGACCCTGACCCTACCGACCATCAATTCGAAATGCACCTTGAGTACCACATCACCGATCTTAAAAACGCTGAATCAAACATCGAACACGACATCCATGCCTGCGGGCTCTTCTCCAACCAAACATGGATGCAGCAACTTAAAAATGCTGGTTTCTCTGCCGAAATCGGTCGCTTCACGTCACTTGATGAAGACTACCCCATCGTTAACGACAACCACGACGAAGATGCCCCTTGGTCTCTCTTCATCGGCATGAAACACTAATCATCGCTTAGATCTACTCACGTCAACTCAGAGCACCGGTACATGACGATCCCGCGCCAGCCGTACAACCAAAGCAATGCGATCCCGTCTTGATATGTCGCCCTATCAGTTCATCCACCGTATACTGCCACAACTTTTTGCTTTGCGATTCAACAACATGTTCCTCTCCATACACACCTTCAAGTGGCATCTGCAACATCTGATTGAAATCACAATCATATACACTGCCCTGCCAGCCCACGCTCACGAGTGACCTGCACATCACCCCACTGACATTGCACGCGCTATGCGCTGCCTGAAGCTTCTCCATGTATCCATCAAACTCACCATCTCGCCGCAGTGCATGCTCAAACCGTTTGATCGGCATGTTCGTAATCGTCCACAGCTGATTAAATTCAATCCCCCAATCACCATGCAATCGCTGCTTGTATGCCTTTTCTAAATCCATCTGCCCTGATGGCAACCCATATCCCACAGGATTGTAAACCAAGTCTAAGCGTAAGTTAGACGATGCTTTGCCATATCCAAGTTCGTTCAGTTTCTGCAGCGCATGGATTGACCCATCAAACACACCCTTGCCCCGCTGCTTATCAACGTTGTCCTGCAAATAGCACGGCAGCGACGCGCTGATTTCCACCTCATGCTCCGCCAAAAATTCAGCCATCCCTTCATAGCCCGGCTCGAGCAAAATCGTTAGGTTGCAACGATCGATCACATGCAGACCGCGTTTTTTGATCTCAGTGACAAACCACTTGAAATCGGGATTCATCTCCGGCGCACCACCGGTCAGATCCACCGTCGCAATACCTTTATCAATACACGATCCGTTACCCGAAGTTTCAAGTGAGGGAATCGCATCGTACCAATCCAAAATTCGCTGCATCGTCTGGCGGGTCATGATCTCCGTCCGACTCGGTCCCGCCTCCACATGGCAGTGATGGCAGGCCAAATTGCACATCTTCCCCACATTGATCTGCAAGGTCGTCAACTGATCTCTTAACAATTGCTGCCCGTCTGCCGCTAATCTTGCCCCGAACAAATTCGGCTGCTCTGAAATCGGAAGATGTACCGTTTGTGTCATAACTTCTGTGTTTCCCATGCCTTGTAAACCCACACTCCTATCGACTTATTCCCCAGCACCACCACAAAAGTCACCTCGCCAGCTGCCCATGACATGATCATATCTCGCTCGCACACAACCGGATATGTGAATTGAGCTAGGATATGCCCCGCCTCCTGAATCCTGATAAAATCCCGGGCTACCCCCGGAAGTCATCCGACCTGAAATGCTTCTACCACCGGAAGCTTCTCACGGACACCAACGGGCAATGTTTATCCACCGGAGAGCACGTGGACACACGCCACTGCCTGCAAGTTCTCCCATACGCCAAAGGACATCACATGTCTGACACTAGCACACTCGCCCCTGAACAGAAATCCATGGAAGAACTCGTCTCGCTCTGCAAGCGACGCGGATTCGTCTACCCCGCCTCTGAAATCTACGGCGGCATCAACGGTTTCTGGGACTACGGCCCACTCGGCATCGCACTCAAAAACAACATCCGCGATCACTGGTGGAAACACATGGTCGACTGCCCGCCCATCGGACCCGACGGCGAACCCGTCTCCATCGTCGGACTCGATTCCTCCATCATCCAAAACCCCAAAACATGGGAAGCCTCCGGTCACGTCGGCGGGTTCTCCGACCCCATGGTCGACTGCACCGAATCAAAAAAACGCTACCGTGCTGACCATGTTCTTTGCGCAACAGCCAAGGCAGAAAAGAACGGCGAAGTTCGTGAACTCGGCTTCCTCGCTGTGCTTGATGGTGATCAAGCACCAGCCGACTTTGAAAAACGCGCCTCAAAACTCTGCAAAAAAACCGGCGGCGGCGAAGTCCTTCCCGTCACACATGATGACTTCGCAGAATTCCACACACTCCCTCGTGAACAACAACTCCTCGTCCTCGGGCCAGATGCCACCCAACCCGGCACACTCACCGAGCCCCGCGAATTCAACCTCATGTTCGAGACCTACGTCGGCGCGATTCGTGACGACTCTGCCAAAGCATACCTCCGGCCCGAAACCGCGCAAGGCATCTTCCTGAACTACAAAAACGTCCTCGACACCATGCGCGTCAAAATGCCCTTCGGCATTGCACAAATCGGCAAATCCTTCCGCAACGAAGTCACCCCGCGTAACTTCATCTTCCGCTCCCGCGAGTTCGAGCAGATGGAAATGGAATGGTTCTGCTCACCCGAAGACTCGCTCAAGTGGTATGAGTTCTGGAAGAACGAGCGCATGAAGTGGTGGGAATCGCTCGGCATCAATACCGACAACCTCATCTTCCGTGATCACGATGATGATGAACTCGCTCACTACTCCAACGCATGCGTCGATGTCGAATACAAATACCCCTTCACCGCTCCCGGGTACGGCGAACTCGAAGGCGTCGCACACCGCGGATGCTTCGACCTCACCCAACACCAAACACACGCCAAGACCAAACTCGAATACTTCGATCAAGACTTACAAGTCAAACTCCAAAAAGAAGGCGTCGACAAAGACGAGATCAAGAAGCGCACCCGCTATGTGCCAAATGTTATCGAACCCGCAAGCGGCTTGACCCGTGCGGTGCTGGTGCTACTCTGCGAAGCCTTCACACCGGACGAATCACGTCCTTCCAAGGTGTACATGAAGTTCAAGCCGAAGTTCGCACCCATCAAGGCCGGCATCTTCCCACTCGTCAACAAAGACGGCATGCCCGAAATCGCGCAAAAGCTCTACATGCAGCTCCGCGAAAAATTCACCTGCCAGTACGATGTCAAACAATCCATCGGCAAGCGTTATGCCCGTATGGACGAAGCCGGCACGCCCTACTGCTTCACCATTGATGGCGACACACTCAACGACAACACCGTCACTGTCCGCGACCGCGACTCACAAGAACAGACCCGCATCCCAATCGATCAGGTCGAAAGCTTCCTCGCGGAAAAGCTGTCGGATTGATCACATCGCAACCTGACAATCATCCCAACAACAGCAAACAGGCCTCCATACGAGGCCTGTTTCATGCGTATTTCGACCCTCGCAAAAAATAATTTCCTGTCAGGAAATCCGCTTTCGAACCTTGAGCCGCTGATTCTCCTAGCAAAATACGCACAACCCTAGCTATGCATCATTGCGGTTCTGCCGTCACCAAGCCTCCTTACCCTCATCCTCATAAATGTAGCAACTTACCCGGCTTACCCAACCCACCCGTTTCACCCACCCGGTCCACGACCTACACAGCCAACCCCTCACGTCCAAACCGCGCAAGCACCCATCATTTTTTTTGGATTAAACCGCTGAATCAGCTACAATTAAAGTGGTGTTAGTACATCTCCACGGGATACGAAGGAACGTCTTGTCACATGAAGCACAAGTTCGCCACAATTTCAGCATTGTCGGCAGGCATAATTGCCTCTACCGCCTATGCGCAAAATGCAGACTTTCAAACCATTCACTTTGAAACCATGAAGCATGGGCAAGTGATCGACCAGCCAGTACTCGGCGTCTCGATCGCAAGTATGAATCCGGATTCGCCTGCAAGCATTCATGACAGCACTGTGGAAAGCGCCAAGCATCCCGGCTTGCTCGGTCCAAATGGTATTGATGGCAAATGGGCTGGAGGCAATCTCAAAAACGACATTGTCCTCGGTAATGTTCTCGCAGGCTTCCACGACAAGAGCCAAGACGGCGCCGACATCAACTTTGAATTCTCACAACCCGTTGATTCTTTCGGCCTTGACCTCATCAACATCAAAGACGCCTCCGATGGTTCATACCTCCGCTTCTACAACGGCGATGAAGTTGTCGGCAAGCTTATGCTTTCCGACCTGATCGATCCGATCCATAACCTTTATGACCCTACCGTTGAATTTGGCAGCACCACCGCAAATCGCATCAAGCCCATCACTGCAGACGATATGGGTACTACTGAATTCACACGTGTTGAAATGCACATGAGCGCCGATGCTAGTGCGATCGACAACGTCACTTTCTCATTGGCCAAACCACTCAGTGCCATCTATCTTCAGCAATCAGCACCCGTCAACGCAGTCGAGTCTTCCTTCGGCTCCGGCTCAGCAACCTCACAACAATCCGCACCTTCACAAAACATCGAAAACCTTGTCGTCCTCACCAACATCGTTGGTACCCCAACCAGCAATCCAGATGACCCTAACAACCCTCCTCCACCACCGCCTCCCCCACCACCTCCAAGCATTCCATCGCCATCTGCTGCACTTGCCGGCCTCGGGCTTCTCGGTGTGCTTGGGCTTCGCAGAAAACGAAAATAACTAATCAATCTTACAACCCTCTGCATTACGCTGAGGGTTGTTTTTTTAGCCTAACCGCAGACTTGTATATTTCTCGTCCTATAACCATTCTCACCGCCAAGCCCCATAACCAGCCTCCCCGCCACACCGTCGATAAACCTTCTGTGACGACCTCACCCAAACCATCTCCGCACGCGCACACCGCGCCTTGCTGCATCAGCATTGATGTCGAGGAATACTTCCACATCGAAGCCGCGCGCAAAACAATTGCCGCCGATGATTGGCACCGATGGCCCAACCGCATTGAATGCCAGATGGACCATTTGCTCGACTTCTTCGCACAACACAACATCACGGCCACCCTCTTCATTCTCGGATACGTGGCCAAACATCATCCCGATCTCATCAAGCGCTGCGCTGCTGCAGGGCATGAGATCGCCTCGCACGGCTCCAACCATCATCGCATTCATCACCTCACCCCCGAACAATTTCGCAAGGACGTCCAGTCCTCCAAAGCTCGACTCGAGGACCTCGTTGGCTCACCTGTCCTCGGCTACCGCGCCCCGACATGGTCCATCACGCAAGATACCCTTTGGGCCCTCGACATCCTCCTCGACCTCGGCTTTGCCTATGACTCTTCCATCTTCCCGACCCGCCATCCGCAGTATGGCATCCCCGATGCGCCCATCATTCCAAACCACCGCACAACACCAGCTGATCGCGAAATTCTAGAAATCCCTCCTCTCGTCTGGCAATTCGCGGGCAAGAATCTCCCCGTCGCAGGTGGCGGATACTTCCGCCAATTTCCACTCAAACTCATGCGACTTGGTCTCGAACAGGCCGCCGCGCAGAATCGCCCTGCTGTCCTCTACTTCCACCCTTGGGAGTTCGATACAGACCTACCCCGTCTCCCCCTACCCCGACTTTCACGCATCCGAACCTACCGCGGCATCAATCGCGCTACAGCGAAACTCCAAACAATCTGCTCACAAAATCGGCAATACCTGCCCATGAACAGCCTTATCCCACAAAACCCCGCACAAATTGCGGTTTCAGCGTGAACCTCAGATAATCGCTGTCTTACACTTTGTTTTCCAGCCATTCGTTTGGCCGGGAAGCAAACCACGCATGCGGCAAAAAGCATCGGCAAGCCACACATATACTTCAACATCCTTGGCGGCAATTATTGCTCAGGAGATATCATGGCACTTTTGAATTGGGTAGAAAAACACGGCGACTTCTTTCAAGGCAAAAAAGCTGTCGTCACCGGTGGTGCAGGGTTCATCGGCTCACACATCGCGGAAGCACTCATCGATCTCGGTGCCACAGTTGTCATCATCGACGACCTCTCTGGTGGCGAAACGATCAACTTTGAATGCTTCAAAGACAAAGCAGACGATCGTCTTACCTTCATCCAAGACACCATTCTGAATACCGACATGCTTAAAGATGCGTTCACCGGCGTAGATTATGTCTTCCACCAAGCCGCGCTTGGCTCGGTCCCACGTTCCGTCGAACAACCTGTGCTCTACAACCAGGTCAATACCACCGGTACGCAAAACGTACTTGCAGCCGCAACTGAAGCCGGCGTCACCCGCGTCATGTTCGCCGCATCATCCTCTGCCTACGGTGATTCGGAAACACTTCCCAAAATCGAAAACATGCCGGTGAACGCGATGTCACCGTATGCTGCCAACAAAATCGCCTGCGAAGCGCTCATGAGCGCCTACGCAAAATGCTACGATATCGACACCGCCTCGCTCCGCTATTTCAATATCTTCGGCCCACGTCAAAACGCGAACTCCGCATACGCCGCCGTTATCGCTGCGTTTGCCAAAGCGCTCTCCGCCGACAAACACCCGCAAATCTTCGGTGATGGTGAGCAGTCCCGTGACTTCACGTTCATTGACAACGTCGTCCACGCCAACCTGCTCGCAGCACGCTCAGATAAAAAACTGAACGGCAACGTGATCAACATCGCGTGCGGTGACCGCATCACCGTGAACCAACTGGCCGCAAAAATGGCTGAAATTTACGGTAAAAACCAGCTCACCCCAGAGCATCTTGAAGAACGCGCCGGCGATGTGAAGCACTCCCTCGCGGATCTCACCAAAACCAAAGACCTCATTGACTACGAGCCGCAGATCACGTTTGACGACGGCCTCGTCCCCACTGTGAACTGGTACCGCTCAGAACTCGAAGGCACACCCGCCAACTAAAATGGCAATACAATCAAACAAAAAGACGCTGTTTGAGGCAGCGTCTTTTTTTATGTCTATTTGATGATTAGATCGACGCAGTTATTTCTTCGACTTCTCAATCAGATTCGTCGTAGATCGACCATCAACCAATTCAATCCGCATGACTTTTCCGCCGCGTTTTTCAACCACATCCCAGCCGACCACATCCTGCTTACGTTTATAATCCGCACCCTTGGTTAAAACATCCGGCTGTACTGCTTTGATCAATTCAAGCGGTGTATCTTCCCCGAACAATACGACTCCATCCACACAAGCCTGCGACGCGATAATGTGCGCCCGATCGTGTTCCTTCTGTACCGGACGACCCGGCCCTTTCAATCTTGTCACCGATTCATCTGTGTTGATACCAACAATCAGCGCATCACCACAGCGCCGCGATCGCTCCAGATAACTCACATGGCCAAGATGCAGAATGTCGAAACAGCCGTTGGTGAAAACAATCTTCTTGCCATTTTTCCGCAGCTTTTTAGCAAAACCAGACGCCTGCTCGCAGGTCATCACCTTGCGTTGATAGTCCGGCTCGCCGCCTCCAATCGCTTCGAGCATCTCTTGCCCAGTGACAGTTGCCGCACCGAATTTGGTCACCTTCACACCTGCTGCCACGTTGGCCAGCCACACCGCACGTTGCACTTCGGCCCCACCCGCCATCGCCAGTGCGATCACACTGATCACTACATCCCCCGCACCAGTCACATCGAACACCTCATGCTGTTGCGCGTGAACGTGTAGCGTTTTCTTGGCTTTGCCTTTACCGGTGATCAATGACATGCCGGCCGACCCGCGCGTGATGAGTACCTGCTGACACTTCACAGATTTTGCGATCTTGTCTGCTACTGCCTGCGCGGTAATGTCGTCAGTGACCTCGTCGCCAGTGACAAGCTCGGCTTCTTTTCGGTTCGGCTTCACCATCGTCACGCCGCGGTACTTGTGCCACTTCACACCTTTGGGATCGACCAATACAGGCTTGCCTTTGTCTTTCGCGCCTTCGACGGCGGCCTGACAAACATCTTCAGTCAACACGCCTTTGGCGTAATCCGAAAGGATGATCACGTCGGCCCACTTCGCAGCTGCCTTCACTTTGCTGGCAAGCTTTTTGAGCACCGCGCCATCAATCGGATGGCGGGCTTCTTGATCAAGGCGCACCACCTGTTGCTGCTTGGCGATGATACGAGTTTTGCGGGTAGTGGGACGATGCTTGTCGATAACAACAGCTGAACCATCGATCCCCATATTGGCCAGCTCATCCGCGAAAAGGCGGCCGTCCGCATCATCCCCGACCACGCTACACATGCGAACATACGCACCAAGCGCGACCAAGCATTTAGCTACGTTCGCGGCGCCACCGAGCATCCATTCCTCTTTTTTGACATCGAGGACAGGGACAGGCGCTTCCGGGGAGATCCGACCGATGGTGCCCATGATGTAAGCATCAAGCATGGCGTCACCGACAACCGCGATGCGCTTATCCAGGCAATTTTTCAGCAGACTTTCGACCTCGGAAAGGGTCGGTTCAACAAATGCGTCTCGTTCGCTCAAGGGGTAATCCTCGTTCTTTTTCAGGGATCATGGCCGCATTTGGCAGCTACGTCATGGTATCAGGATTCAGTGCCCGGATCATCCAACAAAAAACCGGACCCGCAGATGAGGGGTCCGGCGATGATTGGCTATGCCATGTGCGCGATTAGCTAACGGGTTGCTCACGTTTTTCGAGGAACTGCTTGGCCGGCATACCGAAGAGGATGATCAAGAGAAGATCGCGCTGTGATTTGATGAGATCACCGTTTTCGGCGTAAACCTTTTCGAGATCAATGTCATCAACAAAGTCAGCGGGACGACCGGTCTGGGGTGTTTCACCACGAGAGACAGCAGCAAGGACGTCGGGATCAACCGGGCCGGGGAGCTTGCCATATTTGCCCATCATCACGTCACGGAATGGCTCTGAGACAAAAGCGTATGGCTTGCCCTGCATGATATTGAAAGTAGCCTGCGTACCGACGATTTGTGAAGTCGGCGTGACCAACGGGAGGTAGCCGGCAGCTTTACGGACCTTAGGTACTTCATCAAGGATCTGCGGAAGCAGGTCGAGCTTGTTCTGTTCTTTAAGCTGATTGTAGAGGTTTGAGTACATGCCACCGGGGATTTGCGATTCGAGTTGTTTGCGGTCGGAAGCGGCGTAGCCCTGGTTGATCATGATTTCTTCGATGACATCAAGTGCCTTGTCGCAGGAGGCTTTATCCTTCTTGCGAAGCAATTCGATGGCTTGCTCAATCTGCTTCTTCATTTCGTCCGTGGGTTCAGCCGGCCAAGGGTTACCGAAGTGCTCGGGGTCTTTGTCGACGCTTTGCAGTTCGTGTCGGATCTTGCGGAGTTCCGCATCAATCTCCGCGGCATTGGAGAGATCAACATTCAATTCAATGCCGAGTGCTTTGGCGAAGTAGCCGATGAGTTCGGCAGGTGGCTGTGAGGTGCCGCCAGCCATGGGGCCGTAGGCGGTATCAAGGTTGTCAACGCCTGCGATCATGGCTGCGACATAGGAAGCAATGGCGAGGCCACAGGTGCAGTGCGAGTGCAGCGAAAGTTCGGTGTTGGGGAATTCTTTCTTCAAACCTTCAACAAGAGCGAATGCATCTGTGGGATGAAGGAGGCCAGCCATATCTTTGATGGCGAGCGAGTCGGCGCCGACATCCATGCAGCGGCGGGCAAAGTTGATGAAGTGTTCGTTGTCGTGGACGGGAGAGACAGTGTAGGACATCGCGGCTTCGGCATGGCCATCGAAAGTTTTGGTGGCCATGATGGCGGTGATGAGGTTGCGATGGTCATTAAGTGCATCGAAACACCGCATACGATCAGAGCCAGAACGAACAGCTTCTTTGAGAAATTCGCAAACAACGTTATCGGGGTATGGGTTGTAACCGAAGAGGTTCTGTCCACGGCAGAGTGATCGGATTTGGATGTGCTGTCCGGTTTTTTCCTCCACAGCATCGCAGTGTTCCCGCATGCGATCAAGACGATCGAATGGGTCGTCGCCAGTGAAGCGGAGAGCAGAGTCAAGCGTTGCACCACCCCAAAGTTCAAGGATACTGTAACCACGATCAGCGACAAGCGGCAGCACGCGCATAACTTGCTCTGTGCTCATCCGTGTAGCGAGCAAACTCTGGTGGCCATCACGCATGGAAGTATCGATCAGGTTTACTTTTTTGGACGTGTGGGACTGATCCAACTTATCTGCCATCTACTTGTTCCTTTAATCTTCAAAACTGCTTTAACCCACAGTATATCGTAGGACCATAACTTATCGCACCGACAAGATGACTTGCCTGCAATAAGTCCTCATCTCCAGACTTTATTGTTTTTTGGCACAGGCAGCATCTTGATTTACCAAATGGCTCCCCATTTTGCACGGCTTTTACCCATTCGGCAAATCGGTCCCGCTTAGCTATTGCACGATTGATCAAGCTGACTCATAATTTCATACAAATGCCTCTGTTTATCATTCGCAAACAGTATCGGCGTAGAACAAAAACATTCCAAATACTACCCGTTTAGCCGATGGAATATTTTGTATGCCAGAATGACTAGCTTTATTCATTGCAGGATGCAGCCCCGATTTAGTCACGGAGACACGACACTATGGACATTTTTTCCTTCCCATACCGATTGGTTACTGCCACGATGGCCGCTATTTTGATCCTCGGCGCTGGCGTGGCCCATGCGGATTCCAACTCAAATTCACTAATCTCACTGGACCTACAGAACCTAAAGCTGAGCAATCCGGCTACCCAAGCGGTAAGCCAGAGAGCAACTTATGATTTAAACATGGCCGCTCAAGACACACCGATAAAATCAGGCGACCCATTTGGCGAAGGCTCATGGACATTCCAATCCTATGCGTCCACAACCGTAGGCGACCCGGATCACGGCACAATTACCACCGCGCATTTTGGGTTTGGCTACTATTTTGTTGATGGACTTTCGATCAACTTCGAGCCACTGGTGGGCTATGTTCAAGCAAACTTTGAAGGTTTCGGCGGACATGGGATTGTCGGTGGGTTTGACCTGCTCTTCCGCTGGCACTTCTGGGGCATCGATCAGAACGAGACATTCTCAATCTACATGGATGGCGGAGCGGGCTTCGAGCTTTCGGATGTGGATTTCCCATCGGATTCACATCATGACTTTCGCCTGCTGGTTGGGTTTGGCCTAACCGCAAAGATCCCGAATACAGAAAACCTCCGACTCATGGCTGGCGCACGCTATATCCATATCTCCAACGCAAACACCTCTGACATCAATGACGGTTTGGATGCAGCTCAGTTGTATCTGGGTGCGATGCTGAATTTTTAGGGTAAGTAAATGAGATTGAACGATCTGACCGCAAGAATTGCCTTGCGGTTTTTTTGTGGATGGGAACCGGCATTCGGAGCTTTGTAGGCCGATTTAATATGCTTAGCAATAGGCCGATGGGATCAAAACCTGATATCCTATCACTGCTCCGGTACCGCTCTTGGGAGCTTCAAATGCATCTGTTTCAGATGCGAAGACCGGCTGAAATTAGTCACCCCAAACCCGCAGACTCAGATCATGAAATACAACTTCGCCGAGATTGAATCGCGCTGGCAGGCTTACTGGGCCGATCAGAAAACCTATGCCACCCCCAATCCGGGTGACGATGGTTTTGACCCCGCTAAGCCAAAGTTCTACGCCTTGGACATGTTCCCATATCCCTCAGGTGTGGGGCTTCATGTCGGTCACCCGCTCGGCTACATCGCTACAGATATCTACGCTCGGTACAAACGCTCGACCGGACACAATGTGTTGCACACGATGGGGTATGACGCTTTTGGATTGCCAGCCGAGCAGTATGCCGTTGAAACCGGCGTCCACCCACGCACCACCACCGAAGCCAACATCGAAAACATGACCCGGCAACTCCGCCTGCTCGGGCTCGGCCACGACACCGATCGCACCGTCGCCACCACCGACACCGAATACTACCGCTGGACACAATGGATCTTCATCCAACTCTACAACGCCTACTTCGACGAAGCTGATGGCAAAGCCAAACCCATCAGTGAACTCATCGGCAAGCTCGAATCCGGTGAACTAGAAGTCACCTTCGACGGCGAACTGATCCCCGTTGCTGCGCAAGGCGGCATGGGGCCGATTGGCGGCGACCCCATTGGCACACGCAAATGGCATGAACTTGATCCAGAGCAACAACAAAATCTGCTCGCTGAATATCGTTTGGTTTATCTGGCCGAAGTACCCGTGAACTGGTGCCCTGCCCTCGGGACCGTCCTCGCCAACGAGGAAGTCACCAACGAAGGCAAATCTGAACGCGGCAACCATCCCGTCTACAAACGCCCACTCAAACAATGGATGTTCCGCATCACCAAGTTCGGTGAGCGTTTGATCGACGACCTCGACATGGTCGACTGGCCCGAACCCGTCAAACTTTTGCAGCGTAACTGGATCGGTAAATCCGAAGGCGCTGAAGTTCACTTTCCTCTTGCATTCGGTACGGCAGAAGATGCGGAAGAGAACATCACCGTCTTCACCACCCGCCCGGACACCTTGTTCGGCGCAACCTACATGGTCCTCGCACCGGAACATCCGCTGGTAGATCGCCTTACAACCAACGACCAGAAGACTGCGGTCAAAACATACAAAGCAGAAGCAGAAGCAAAAACCGACATTGATCGGCAAAACGATACCAAAGAAAAAACAGGTGTGTTTACAGGGTCATATGCACTTAACCCAGTAAACGACGCCAAGATCCCAATCTGGATCGCGGACTATGTGATGATGGGTTATGGCACGGGTGCGATCATGGCGGTGCCAGCTCACGATGAACGCGATTATGAATTTGCGAAAAAGTTTGACTTGCCAATCATCGAAGTGATCGCCTCGCCAAAGGATCACGACATTCAAGAGGCCGCATGGATTGGCAATGGCGTAGGCATGAACAGTGAGAATGAAGAAATCTCACTTAATGGCCTTGAAGTTGCTGAAGCAAAACACACGATTATCGGTTGGCTTGAGCAGCGCGGCCTCGGCACGGGCACCATCAACTACAAGCTGCGTGACTGGCTGTTTTCACGACAACGGTACTGGGGCGAACCGTTCCCGATCCTTCACGGCGCAGAAGAAGCCAATAAGGGGATGATCCGCACGGTGCCAGAAGACATGCTGCCGGTGGAGCATCCGCACATGGAAGACTTCAAGCCGGTTGCATCCGACGATCCCGATGCACCACCACGACCGCCGCTGGGCAATGCGCCGGATGAGTGGAAGTATATTGAGCTTGATGGGCAGAAGTGGGTACGAGAGTTCAACACCATGCCACAGTGGGCCGGTTCATGCTGGTACTACCTGCGCTATTGTGACCCGAAGAATAATGCTGCTTTGATCGACCCGAAAATCGAAACCTACTGGATGGAATACCACGGCAATGAAGGCCAAGCCAAATGTGGCGGCGTCGATCTTTATGTCGGCGGCGTGGAACATGCGGTCCTGCACCTGCTTTACGCACGGTTCTGGCACAAGGCGCTTTATGACCTTGGGCATGTCAGCACACCCGAGCCCTTTGGTCAGCTGTTTAATCAAGGATACATCCAAGCCTACGCCTACACCGATTCCCGCGGTGTCTATGTACCTGCTGAAGAAGTTGAAGAAAAGGACGGCAAGTACTTCTACAACGGCGAAGAAGTCAATCGCGAATTCGGCAAGATGGGCAAGTCACTTAAAAATGCTATCGCTCCCGACGAAATCGCTGCTGAATACGGTACTGACACACTCCGTCTTTATGAGATGTACATGGGGCCGCTCGATCAATCCAAGATCTGGAACACCCGCGACATCGTCGGCGTGCACCGCTTCCTCCAACGCATCTGGCGAAACTTCTACAACGAAGACACCAGCGATTTCCTCGTCACCGATGATGCTGCATCTGACGACATCAAACGCAAGCTGCACAAAACGATCAAGCGCGTCACTGAAGCAATGAACACATTTGCCTTTAACGTTGCCATCGCCGCCATGATCGAACTCAACAACGATCTAGTAAAGCTGGATAAACTCCCGCGTGAAGCAGCCAATGATCTAGTCATCATGCTCGCGCCGTTTGCGCCGCACTTGTGTGAAGAACTATGGGAGAAGCTCGGCAACCAGCCATCGGTGATCAAGGCAAGCTGGCCGACTTATGATGAATCGCTGCTCGTGGAAGACACGATCGAATTGCCGGTGCAGGTCAATGGCAAACTGCGTGGCAAGATCAATGTTGCGGCCGACGCGTGCAATGAAGCGATCGAAGAAGCTGCGAAGAATCAGGACGATGTGAAAAACTTTATTGGCGACACCCCCATCCGCAAGATCATCATCATTCCCAAGCGGCTCGTAAACATCGTCGCTAAATAGTTGCAACGCCTAAATCGATCAATAGAAGCTCAGGTCGCCGCCTGAGCTTTTTTTGATTACCTGAATTTTGAAACACGCAAACACCGAACCCTGCCGCACCGTGAACACCAACCCAGCTTGCACTTACCTGCGCTGACGGCGCCCCGTCTGATGCCAAACTTGCCGAGATGCTCGCGCTTGCCACATTTTTTACAACGAATTTGCCAGCCGGGAGCGAGTCTCTCATACTTCTCAAAAGTAGATTCATCCAAGTGCGGGAAGGGACGTTCTCGATCCTGAGTCATCGCGATCTCCTTTCATAATACAGCATCTCTCTCTTCATTCTACATATCGGCATCATGCGGAATTAAGAAAAACCTCTGCAAAAACCGCATGATTGGCTCTGGTTTACGCACAGCCAAACGATCCTTACAATACCCCACCATGGAGAATACGAATATCAATACCGATCAATGGCTCACGAACAATAAGCACTATGTTGAGCAGCGCGAAGCTGGAACCGCCAGCGGCATTTCCTCTTCCATGCATACGGTGGTGATCACATGCATGGATTGCCGGATTATGATCGAGTCGGCGCTAGGCCTAAAGCCGGGCCAAGCATTTGTGATCCGCAATGCGGGCAACATCGTCACCGACGACGTGGTACGGTCACTTACACTGGCGGTGCAAACGGCAGGCATCCAAGAAGTGATGGTCATCGGACATACAGACTGCGCCGTCGGCAAACTCGATGAACCCGCCTTTAAAACCGAGCTACAACAACAATATCCCGAAGGTGTTAAGCATGATCTCACGCCAACATGCTTTCATGCGTTCAGCGATGTTTTAGAGAATGTGCGTAAGCAAGTCCAGACATTAAAATCCCACCCCTACTTTAAAAATCTATCTTCGATACGCGGCTTTGTTTACGATATTCGTACTGGCAAAATTTCTGACATTAACGAATAAGTACTTCGTGTATGCATCATTTCTTTCGTTATAATCCCGCATGATGAAAGATCGCCTGAACCAGATAGATTCTCTACACCATGATGATGTTCGCTTAATTGTCCGCCTGCTGAGCAAGATTGCTTGTATGAATAGCAATCTAAACGAACAACGGCGAGCTCTTATGGATGGGCTTTGCCAGCTCGTTGATGCTGACTATTGGATCTGGAACGTCATGAGCTTCGAGATCGACAAAACACCTCACGCATTTTCATCCATCCATAACATGCCCGAACACATCTTCACCGCAATGGTTGCAGGTAATTACGAACTTCCTAATAGCGAAATGAATCAACAGATTGCTGCACATACCGCGCTCGGCAAACACTGGACCCGCAAGCGTACTCACCTCGTCCCCCACAAAATCTTCGAAAATTCCGAGCTCTGTACCAAGTATCTCTCACAAACTAACATCGGCGACTCCATCATCTCGGTGTACCCAATTCAAGATGAACCGATGCTCGTTTCTGCCGGTAGCATTCACCGCGCCAATACTAAGCCTAAATTCTCGGATCGCGACTGCCTCATCTACCACATTCTCACCTCAGAAGTCGATTGGCTACACACACTCGAGCTCCCAAACACCAACGATCCGCAACACGCTCAACTCGCCCCACGGCTCCAAACCATTTTTGCCCTCCTAATGGACGGCCTCACACCAAAACGCATTGCCCACAATCTCAACCTCACCGAAAACACCGTTCGCACCTACATCCGGCAAATCTATAAACATTACAACGTCTCCGGACGCATCGAGCTGACCAAGCGTTTCACCCATGGCGACGGCAATCACACTCCACAGGCAACATCTTAAATCATTTTATACAAACGCTTAAAGCATTATTCCTGCGTCAGTTACAAGAACCTCTCAATTTTGAGATGTTGTGTTTTGCAATTCACATTACATAATTCACATCCGTGCGACACGGCTAACATCACCAACTCGCCTTGTGTTTTTATGATTCATTGAGAAAAAGGTATTTATATGAAAATTGCTAAAATTTCAATTAGAGCACTAATAACATCTTCTATCGCACTTGCTTGCTCAACTGTATCCTTCGCTGATATTGCCTTCATGGAAGGTGATTTCGATCCCGGTAGCTATAGCGACGGGCCAACAATCGTACGATTTGATCAAAATCCGGGAGCATCGTACTCAGCAACTTCATCGCAATTTGACACTCAAAATCTTGGCAAAGTGATAATTCAGATTTTTGATATGACAAGACCCACTGATGAATTTAACGTTGTGTATCAACCTATTTTTCTGACTGATTTTATTTATGATCCTACAACTGAGGGTGCCATCGCATCACTAACCGCTTCAGCAAAAACCTTTTCGCCTACAGGCACACCGCCATTTGTAGAATATGGCGTCATGCGTGTTGCGATCAAACAAAACAATAAAATTTACTTCGCAGGCATTGAAGGTTTCAGTACTGATGACGACACGGCCATACGAAATAAATCAGGCTTAATCGCTGAAGATTTCATTGAAATGAGCAATGGTTTTGGTGATCCTGATTCACATCCCGATTTTGCTGGTGATGAAATGCAATTTGGATTTACCGTATCAATGACAACTACTTTTTTACCCGCTGACACCCAAAGAATTCATCATGTAGGTTTTGATGATGTGACCGTCCGTATCGATTCTGCAGCAATACCGGAGCCTGCATCATTCGCACTACTTGGGCTTGGCAGCCTTGCGATGCTGAAAAGACGTATGCGATCTATCTCATAACATTGCTTATCACAACAGTCGCCACAATTTTGTATTGTGCACCGAAGAATAGCCCGCCACGTTGCGGGCTTTTATTCATCGGGATTAATCAACCACGTTGCGTAAGCTCGGGATGAGGCAAGCCGAGAAAATTGGCAAACATCAGTGGCCCTTCAAGTGTCAGAAAGGATTCGGGATGAAACTGAAGACCTTCCATCGGTGCATCTAATCCTTCACCAAAGACGCCGGGTTTAGCACGAAGGCCCATAATTTCATCTTCCTCGGTCCAAGCACTGATCTCATAATTCGCATCATCGAATGAATCACGGCGAATTACTAATGAGTGGTATCGTGTCGCGGTGAAGGGATTAGAAAGACCTTTAAAAATACCTTTACCATCGTGATGGATCGGTGAGGTTTTGCCGTGCATGATACGGTCGTTGCGTTCAACGATCATGCCGCCAGCAGCACCCATGGATTGATGTCCGAGGCAGACGCCAAGCATAGGCTTTTTACCTGCAAATGCTTTGATGATGTCGCAACTGATACCGGCTTCGTTGGGTGTACATGGGCCAGGGGAAATGATGACGTGATCCGGATCCAGTGCCAACGCTTCGTCGACGGTGATCTTATCGTTGCGAAATACGCGCAAATCAACGGACGGGTCCAGCTCGCCGATGCGCTGCACGAGGTTGTAGGTAAAACTGTCGTAGTTGTCGATCATCAAAATCATGATTCATAGCGTATCGGGCTTGGGAATCAGAGTCCAGCAGCGGCCAAAACTGACCCAAAGAAAAACCCGATCCGAAGATCGGGTTGTGTGTTTTAATGTCGTGTTCAGATCTATCCACCCAAGAGAGCGAGGACGTTCTGAGCCGAGGTATTGGCGATCTGCAGAGTATTTGTGCCAGCCTGCTGAAGAACCTGAGCTCGCGAGAGCTTGGCGGTTTCCTCAGCAAAGTCGGTATCGCGGACTTGCGATTCAGAAGCAGTCAGGTTCTCAAGAGCAACCTGAGACGATCGCAAGGTGGTTTGCAGAGTGTTCTTTTCGAACGCGCCGATACGACCTCGCAGAGAGGATATCTCTGCGATAGCAGCATCGAGAATGCCGTCGGCGAAGCGTGCCTGGTCGGCGGTGTCGGTGCCGGAGACAAGGGAGTAGATCCCACCGGAGCGCATCTGTGATAAGAAGCCTGTCGAGGAGTTGCCGAGGTTTGAGGCGGCGACGGATTGGATGCCGAAGCCAACTTTTTGTTGCGAGGTAACGTCGGGACCGATTTGGTAGGTCGCGCCGCCGCCGTTGATATCGAACGAGTAAGTTTGCCCGGTGATCTGGGCGGCTTGCTTGTCGAGGGTCATCTCAAGATTGAGTGTTGAGGTTCGCAGGGCAAGATTGATGCCATCGCCCACGGCAAGGTTACCGTTGATGAGTGCGAGCACATCAGCACCGACATCTCTGCCGGTTTCATTGCCATCGGGTGCGTCGACCGTTGCGAAGGATTGATTCTTGTCTGCATCCAAACGGTTGACCGAAACAAACTCATCTGTGCCGAAGCCGAGCGAGGTGATTTGAATGGATGACGCGTTAACGATCGATGCGGAAACACCGACGGCGTCACGGACGGAGTTAATGGCGAAGGCAACGGCGGAGGTTGGCGTGTTTGAGGCGAACTCAAAGACTTCGACGCCGATGGGGCCGCGGACTTCGAATGAGATCGAAGACAGCAAAGCAGATCCGTTGGTGGGTGCGCCCGCGCCGCCTGTTGCAGAGAGGAAGAGCGAAGCGTTTTCGGCGGAGTTGAGCACTTCAACCGTCACTGGGACAGAAGTGTTGGTGCCGAAGTTCACGCCTTGAACGGTAAGGTCAGTGATTTGCGAGCCGGTGACGCCTTCGGTGATGTAGTCAAGCGATCCATTGAGAAGCTTGAGTCCTGCGAAGGAAGTTGTGTTGGCGATACGTGTAATCGAATCAATTGCAGAATCGATCTGCAGCTGGTTTGCCTTGACTTCGTCTTTGGAGAAGGCGCCTGTGTTGGCGGCTTCGAGGACGAGAGATTTCATCGATAGCAGGAGTGAATTGATTTCCTGCAGTGATGACTCGGCGGTAGCGATTACGTTCGAGGCGCGTTCGACGTTGTCGATGGCTTGAGAAACACCAGCGATTTCAGAACGAAGTCGTTCGGAAACAATCAGACCTGCGGGGTCGTCGGCACCTTTGTTGATTCTTAGGCCGGTCGAAAGACGTTGCAAACTGGTTTGCAGACTGGCGTTGGTGCCTTGAAGTGCGTTTCTCGCAATGAGAGATGAAACATTTGTATTAATTCTGGACATTGACAATCCTCCTTGATTGTCTTTCCGAGCGTTTGCTCGGAGTCAGCTGACGCTGAGGTGTTTGTCGTACCCGGGTGAAGGTTTCATCCTTGAAACTGAGGGAGATCCTATTCCACTTGTCACCCTGGGGTGGGCGTATGCCCCTTTCCTGATTTATGAACCATTTTGGTTATGACGATGCGTGGTGAGCTTATCGATTCTTCCACGCAGATTTTTGTCCGCGACATTAAGATCTTCAACCTGGACTTGAGCCGCTTCGGCATTTTCCCGCTTGATGGCTTCATAAACCTCTTTGCGATGCACCTGAACTTGCCTTGGTGCGTTGATGCCGAGTCTGACTTTATCTCCACGGATGTCGACGACGGTGATTTCGATCTCGTCGCCGATCATGATCGTCTCGTCGCGTTGACGGGATAGCACCAGCATGGTGTGAGGCTCCTTCCTTGGGCCGTTTTTTACCCGCATGCATCCCTGCACCGGGTCCCGTAACACTACTCGCTCTAATGATGTCGAGGCTAACTGAATTAACCTAAGCGCCAATTAGACGCTCGAGACGACAAACACCATCATGCGAGACGATGAAGCGTAATGACTTACGCGCTAGCAGCTTTTTGCATGTTCGAGCCAAGCTCGATCAGCGGAACACGCGTAGTGAAACGCCTGTCCGAAAGCACAAGCTGCTCGCCCGTTCGTTTGCCAACATGCACAACCAATGGACCTTGAAGGTTGCCGGTGAGCACGTTGTCACGCTTGTTCACGATCACAAATACTTGTGCCTCGTCGACCGAGTCCATACCCATCTCCCGCATCTGATCCTCACGAAGCGGAACACGATAGGTTGGCACGAACAGGCTTGGGTCTGTCACGACAAACGCAAGCTCTGGCATCTCGATCGATTGCAGCCACCAGAAATATGAATCCTGGCCAGCTTCAATCAGAACATAGTGACGATACTTGGGGAATCCTAAGAGTCCCTTCTCGAAGCTGATGACCCGCGAGTCGTCAACTTCGATCTGTCCAAAACGTGAGGTGTTGATCAGCATGATCAGTTTCCTCGAATCGGCCATCCATCCTGGAATCTAATGAACCCGTTACTCCAACGGGCTTGAAGACATCCTGTCTTCAGAAGCATCTGTCAAAAGGCCGTCGTAATGACTGATGCTGCGCGTCTTTTGCGCCTACCGCGCAAAGTTATGCTCAAACTAACGCAGGAAATTTAAAAGGCTCTGCTGGAAGTTGGATGCCCCTACCTGCAATGCGGCCTGCAACTGAGTCTGCAAGAGCTGATACTTAGTGATCGACTCCGTAAAGTCCGCATCTTGCAGCTGTGACAGCATTGATTTCTCGGCAGTTCCCAATTCCTTGGACCTTTCCTGCTCTAATGCCACTCTCTGAGCCTCGACACCAACTGCGGCGCGGGCGAGAATGACTTGATCATTCCTCTTCTCCAGTTTATCTCCAGCAAAGATGATGCCAGACTCGTCGTTATCACGAAGAGATTTTGATAAATCCATTAAATTTGTGAAAAGCGAGTCCACGACCACCTTCGCATTGTCCTCGGAAGTGATCGTGCTTCCCGCACCACCGTCCGCCACAAACCCAAGATGTGTTGCCGCTTGGGATGTGCCGAGGTTGGTGATCGCAAAATTCGAACCGCCAGCTGTGTTATCTGTAAAGACCACACCGGTGCCGGTTGTTGCAAAACCAATATTAAAATCGCCCGGCACAGTCGCCCCCGCAGCGGTTGCTGCCGCATTCATGCGGTCAATCACATCTTGTATTGTTACCGCTCCGGTCACATCCACTTCAAAAGTTGTGCCGTCGTGAAGCTGAACCTGGAAATCGTTCTCGCCCACCTTAGTCTCAACGCCCAACCCTTCGCGGAAGCTGGCAAGTTCAGTTTGTTCACTGAGGGTGGAGATGCCGAGGTCACGTGCGGTCGTGCCACCGTTTTCGCCAACGGTTAGACGGAGGCCGGAGACTTCTGAGACAAGATTAACGCCGTTGCCAGCCTGGTTGATTTCCAAACGCACGCCAAGATCAGCCTCTGCAACGGTGTTGATGAGATCTTGAATCGTGTTGGCGCTGGAGAAGTCGATGGTTTTAGTCGTGCCACCTTGCGTGATCTGTAAACCGGAGGTTAGGTCGACTGAAGCGCCCAAAGCCGAAACGAGGGTGGTTTCGGTCAGACGTGGCTTGGTTGATGTGCCCGCCACAGTCGTTGACGCTGCGGTGAGATCCAATCCGAGATCAGACGCCGTCTTACCCGCACCAAGATTTTGAATGGAGATTGTATTACCAGCCGTGGCGGTGAGTGCGAAGCTTGGACCGGACAGTGAAACCGAACCCGCTACTGGATTGATATCTGCAATCGCCTGATTGATCCGCTGCGCGACATCGTTCACTGTGTCTGCGTTTGAAAGATCGACTTGTACCTCTGAGCCATTCACGTTGACAACCACAGTGCCTTTGCGGATACCTTGATTGAGTGCACCATCGAGGTCGTTGAGATTGGTGGCTGAGGTAAGTCGTACCTGCAAGTCGGTTTTTGATTCAACACGCGAGGACAAGGCACCAAAAGATTCGATGCCATTGGAAGTGAAGGTTTGCCCATTGATCGTGCCAACGGAAGCTTCAAGGTTTTGATCACCACCAACATAACGGATACCGCCAAGGAATTCTTCGAAGACATTGCCACCCTTGACCGCGCCGTTGTTGCCGCCGAAAAGTGAGATGCCGTTGTATTGCTGATTGGCAATATTTAAGATTGATTGCAGATGCTCATCGATGACAATCGCTTGATCTTTACGTGTATCTGCATCTGAACCGATGCCAATCTGCGATGATGCGATGGAGATTGAATTGGTGAGTGTGGTCGTCACCGAACCAAGCGCATTGTCGGTGGTATCGAGAATGCCGCCGGTTTGTTCGAGATTCAAATCCCATTGCACACGGGCATTGACAGTTTGCTGCAACTGAAGAATCGCAGATACAGAGGATGATCCTTCCGAAGGCGCGCCGTATTTTTTGCCGGTGCTGACTTGCTGCTGAGCGCGGAATAGCTCCAGCTGCGTGCGCTGAAGATTCTGTTGCAGCGTTTGCATCTGCAACACCGTGGTCGTTCTTGAATTGATGGGGCCAAATCCGCTCATAACTTATTCCGTTTCGTATCGGGGCCTTAAATCAATCCCATCAGCGTTTCCATCAGCTGGTTCACCACATTGATGTACCGTGCTGAGGCTTGATACGCTTGCTGATACTGCATTAAATTGATGGCTTCTTCGTCAGTATTCACGCCGGAGACAGCTTGCTGCTGTGCCTGCAGCGCTTCCATCACCGTACCGTCTGCTTGTGCTTGCTCGTTCGCTTGCGCCGTCGCCACCGCAATGTCTTGCACGTGGCGGTTCCAGAATTCATTCAGAGACAACCCACCAAGACCATCGACTGAAGCACTGCGGAGCGCATCAATCGCTAGTGCGTTACGGTTATCACCCGAGAGATGTTCTTGCCCTGCGGCAATATAAGCGGTATCAGTGGCAACGGTTTGGTTCACGCCAATGTCTTTCGCACCGGTGCCGGTGAAGAACGTACCAATACCCATCGAAGCGAGAAAACCTGAGGTATCTTCGGTAAAGGAAAGCTCCATACCCGAACCGTCGGCATCAAGTTGTAAACGTCCATCGGCTGTTACTGTAGCTGACACACCCGCCACTGCATTGAGTTGTGCTGCGATATCGTTTAGCGAAGAATCCGCCCCAATCCCGTCAAGATCAATACTGATAAGTGATGTAGTGCGCTGCCCGCTTTGCGAATCAGTCACATGGATCTTGAACGAGCCATGCTCCGGCAAGAAATCGAGTTCTGCCTCTTCAGAGTTCAACGCAGCAGCAGGATCCGTCGCACCGTTCGTACTTGTGATCGAGCTATAGCCCTTGGTGCCCTGTCCCTGTGAATGCAGACGGTTCACTTCCCAAATAAGCTGCTTGGCAAAGTTGTCGATCGAGTCGATCGTTTCTTCCAGATCACCGGTGCGGTAATCAATCAATGCACCGAGTTGCCCCGATCGGATATCCAACGGCTGCTTGTCACTTCCTGCCACCACGATCGGAATATAGTTATCCGAATCGTTCTCCAGCTTTATATCAATCTTCTCCGCCTTCCCATTCATCACGATCGGCGTCGACCCCACATAAATATCCATGCTCCCCGATGGCATCTCCACCGTCGAAATGTCCATATATTGCGACAACTCTTCAAGAATCTGATCACGCTGATCTCTCAATGAACCTGCACCGCCAATCGCGCCTTTACCATGGCTTGCAATCTCACGGTTGAGTTGTTCCACGCGCCCAAGCAGATCGTTCACCGTCGCGACCGATTGATCAATCGCTGCATTGGTTTGCTTACGAAGCGCCTTCACATCACCATCAAGCTGCTGTACATACTTTGACAATGAGGTTGATTCAGAGATGACCACCGTGCGGGCTGCACTGCTCTGTGGATTATTCGCCAAAGCGGACCATGAATCGAAAAACTTACCAAGCTTTGAAGACAAATTCACATCACCAAACTGTCCTTCAATCGCTTCGATCTGTTTTAGCAAATCTGTACGTGATTGCGAGAAAGATTGATCCGACATTGAAGTGCGTAAGCGTGTTTGCAGCGCTTCATTCACCTGCCGGGTAATCGCATCAAGTTGCACACCACGGCCGATGAACACACCAGTCTGAATTTCACTGGTGGAGATCGCAGAAAGATTAACCGTGTTGCGTTTGTAGCCGGGCGTCGCCGCATTAGCCAAGTTGTTACCCGTGACCTGCAGCCCGGTCTGAGCCGTAAGCAGCCCCGTCCTTCCAATCTGCAGTGCTGAGTTTAGTCCCATGGATGGCCTCTTTTACGCCGTCATATTAAGCGTGCTAATGCGCGCGCGTTCGGTATTGATACTGCCCTTGCTGCCATAAACCGAGATCCCGGTCGAAACCGCGGTTACAGTTTGAATCAGTGACTGCATATGCTTCACCAACGATTCGGTCGCTCGGCGTGCCACGGATGCTTCCTGCTGCACTGCTTTCATCTTGCCACGCAACTGTTCACGAAGCAGCACCACGCGGTCCCGTTGCTCTTGCGGCATGATTGCAGCCAGCTCGACCAGTCGTTTCGGTTTAGTGGCATTGGGCTCGATCATTTGTGTCATTCGACCGATCAATTCCAATCGCTGCTTTTCCATCTCACTGATGAGCTGAACCTTTTCATGCTCAAGCTGGCAGATCATGGTGAGCTGCGTTGGATTGCCGCTCTTGATCGCACGCCGCTTATCCTGCATCAGTGTCAGCAGTTCCTCATGGAGCCCAAGCTGCTCAACCAAAAGCTTTTCCAGACTGGCCATACTGATTTCAAATGCTCTTTGATCAAGCATGGAGATCAATCCCTTCTTGCTTCATACCTGCACGTGCAAATGATTCCGCATCTACACCTGACTGCTTCGTATCAATCGTCTGTATAATCTGGTTGTACACCGCATCCACCATGTCAAAACCTTGACGCTTCACCATGTGGTCCGCCACCTGCGTGTCCCACTGCTGCATGAAGATGTCTTCACCACGCCCACCGTGAAACAATTCTGTTTTGAACGGATCGCTGCGCATCTGCTTGAGCATGGGCGTGACAAAAGCAGAAGCAACCAATTGCTCCGCTGCTTGACGTACTTTCTGCTCAAGTTCTGCTTGCTTATCTTCTTCTTTATCTGCAACCGTCACACCACCCTGCGCGGCAGCCAATCGCTTTACAAAATCATGACGATCGCCTGCTTCATCACGACCCAACAATCCTGCCGAAGCATCCACGTTGAACGACGCCGTTTCAAAGGCTGATAAGTTGGTTGCTAATGAATCTATCATGATGATTACTCAATGATCAGTTGTGCATGGATATTGCCATTTGCATGCATCATGCGGATGATCTCGATTTTGTCCTTCGCAGAAATCTTCAACTGCTCGAATGCTTCCAGCAATGATGCCAATCTCGCTCCGCCCCGCTTATCAGGATCAATCGCGGCTACGTCACGTGTTTTTGTGATCGGATTAAATTTCGACGGCACAGGTTCCGGCTCGATCGTCGTAATGGTCAAACCCTTTTGAATCACACCTGCTGGCGAGAACTGTACATTTCCATCAATCACGATCGTCTGTGAGTCCATATTGATCCGCACGCGCGAACCCGACTTCACAAATACCGGATCAACATACGTCACCAAAATATCTGAGATGAACTGTGATGGATTCTCTCGAACATACTCCGGCACGAGGATCACAACGTTCTTTTCATTGATCGCTTTGGCAACCTTTGGCCCATCCGGAGAGATCGTCTGATTAATCGTGCTTGCAAGCATATTGGCGACTTGCCATCCGGCATGCTGATCATTCACTACAAGCGTCATTTGGCCAAATTCATCAAGGTAGCGCGTCATTACATTGCCAGTTAACTGCGCGCCGCTATGAACAATACCCGTTGTTGGTGATGATTCATTCACGCGGATTGCGCCTTCTGCCACTGCAAACACATCACCATATGGCTTTGGCACGATCAACTGCGAAAACGAAAGACGACCACCAGCCAATGATTTTGCCGGACCCACCGAAGCCACGTGTACATCAATCATGTCGCCTTCACGCACGCCAGTGCGCGGGATCATCGCTGAGATTGAAACAATCGCGGTGTTCTTTGAAGCAACGAGTTCCGCAGCAGAAACGGTTTCATCAGACAAATGTGCAATCTGTTGCGCCAACGCTCTAGCTGTTGGGTTAAACTTCCCGCCATCGCCCGTACCGTTAAGGCCTACCACAAGACCGTACCCAACTAGTTTGGTCGATTCAGAACCTTTAAGCCGAACGATATCTTGAATCTGAACCGCATGAGTCATCGTATGCCCGACAGCAACAAACATGGCTGCAACGAGCATCAAGAACTGTATTGACTGTTTAACTTTCATAAGCTTCCTTGCTTTACTATTCACAATCCAATCACACTTCACACATGACTAGAAGTTAAACAGAAACTCCACTACTTTGGTCAAGATGCCCTTCTTAGCAGACTTAGCCAACTCACCCTCATGCTGCTTTACAAGATGCAACCCTTCGAGCTGGTAAGACAGGATCGTATTCGCAGCAGTAATATCCTCAGCGCGACACGTACCGGTCAAAATCATCGTGACCGATTCCTTATCGACCTGAGTGTACTTGCGAGCTTCTAACACAAGCGTGCCGTTCGGCTTTACATCGATGATTCTTGCCTGAATACGGCCCGTTAACTTTTCCGTGCGGGACAGATCCCCATCGCCCGTGAACTCATTCTTGAAATCCACACCAACTTTCACTGGATTAGTGATATTATTTGGCTGCAACTGAAATTGAATCAATTTTGCCAAATCAAATCTTGGAAAATCTGTGATCGATCCATTGACCTTTACTTCTTTGTTTGTTTCAAGCGATGACGAAAAATCAGCGCTGGCCGATTCCTGAATGATGATTGTCACCAGGTCATGCTTCGCAAACTGGCGCATCTCTGGTAACTCCACAGCGATAAAACTGCTCCGTGCAATAGATGGTGACAGCTTACGTACCACTCCACTTGGATCACGGAAATATGGTCGTTTCACAGTGAGCTCATCAGATTCCTGCATATACAGTGACGAAGACTGGCCATATGCCACCCCTGCCATGCAAGCAATCAAAACAAAAATAATCCAGCGCATCTTCTTCATGAACGCGCCTCCCGATCAACCGCTTCGACTTGTGCTTGCTTAGCTTGTTCCACTCCAACATCTGTTTTAGCCTGATACACAGTCGCTTCACCTCGCCCAACAACTGTGGCGTAGATCTCTTGATTCGTACGGATATTACGTAGCGTGATCACATCATCCATCGCACCGTCTTCATTGGCACGTGCGGTAAGCTGCACAACCACATTGGAAACAATGCTGTAGACAGAAATGATCTCACCGCGTTTAATAAGCCGCGGCTTACGCAAATCATCCGGATAAATAAGCGTATCCTTCACAAGCGTCCGTCCGGCGACCTGCCCCTCAATCAACATCATCGAAGCAATCGGCTCATCTATACGTCGCATCGACCAAACTTCTTTTCGCTCCACCTGATCACTTCGCACCGTCTCACCCCCACGGATCATACTTTTGATCGCTAAACCAACCACACGCTTTGATACCATCGCGGCCACATGCTGCTTAGAAGTAATTTTGTTGCCCGTAATCTCACGCACAATCATCGATACACGACCAATGCGATTGCGCGATGAAAAATCAATGTCATACTTCTTGCCCATTGTGCTTGTAGCAAGAAAATTCAGATCGCGTTTTTGGAAGACCACCCGCACGTCATCAAGCTCTGTTTTAATCTCGCTCGCAAGCTTCCGTATCAGCAAACCACGAAGTGTCGTATCAACTTTCACATCGACCTGCACGTCGGTGTTTGCAAATACTGGCTCATTCTGCGATTCCTCCTCCCGAGTTGGTTTCATGCGGTGTACCACACAACGGTCATACCCTTTAATATCGATCCGCGCGAGGTTAATCCCCTTCTCACGCAGCAGTAGCCGCAAATCATCCATTTGCACATCAAGCTTACTCTGGGTTTCACCAAATGCCCCAACTACAACATCTGCGAACATGATCGCATCGCGGCCACTCAGTTCCGCTACTTCACCGAGTGTCACCGTGTTACCAGTCACGCCAATCTGATCATGCAGACGTATCGTATCTCCCATCGCAACTTTACCGAAGCTGCAAAACAAGAGCACGATCCAAAACATCCATATTTTTCTGCGCAATCTATCTGTCATGTTCATCATCCTGACTTTGCCCCCTGGGACCTCCTTGTCCCATGCTTGCATCCTGCTATGGCAACGAATGCCTTTCTCCCCTCCTCCTCTTTCGAAGGCTCAAACAACTCGGCCCCTTCTCTTTCTTCTCCTAAACCGTACCTCTGGAACTTCTAACCCACGATTAGACCCGCTGAGCCTCCATGCTCAGATGAGTGTTATCGCCTCAAGTTACTAATCACTTGCAACGTCTCATCCGCAGCCTGAATAGTCTGGCTGTTCAGTTCAAACGCACGTTGCGTGGTAATCAAATCAATCAATTCGTTGGTTGGATTCACGTTTGATCCCTCCAAGAAGCCGTGAAGCAATTTGCCAAACGACCCTTCACCCGGTGTACCTTCAAAGGTCGCACCAGAGGCATCTGTTTCAACGTAAATGTTTCCGCCAATCTGTTTCACACCAGATGCATTAGGAAACTGGAACATCTGAATCTCTGCGGACCCAACTTCAACACCATTCTGATTACGGAACACGACCTGACCTGTCGGCTTGATCTCAACCGAATCATATTCATCCGGTACTTGAACCGGAGGTTCAAGACGTGGTCCTTCCGATGTGCCCAAAACCAGTTCACGTTCTGAATTCAGCACAAAATTACCCGAGCGTGTGTAGCCAAAGCCATCCCGTGAAAGGCCATCAACAATCTTCACACGGAAAAACCCTTCACCATCAATCGCCACTGCAAATTTCCCGGTATCTGCCGTTGGCTGACCTTTGGTAAAGTCGATTTGTGTGCCTGAAACCCGTGTTCCCAAACCAACCTGAATACCATGGGGTCGCGTGGTGCCTGCAGCATTCTCAACGCCCGGCTGCGCCTTCTGCTGATAAAGCAAATCTTCAAAGTTCACGCGCGACGCCTTAAACCCGCCAGTGTTCATATTGGCAAGGTTATTGGCAACAACATCAAGCTTCGTTGAAAGTGAACTCAATCCTGATGATGCGGAATGTAAGGCGAGTATGGCCATAATTGTTTCCTGATTCCTATCTAATCAGCCTTTAGGCTGGTTATTTATGCCGTCACTCTGCCGAGCGTATTCACCGCTCGATCCATAAATGTATCGTGATACTGAATCATTTTGGCGTTGCCTGTTGCAGCTTTGGTCGCATTGATCATGTTCATCAACGACGTGATCGGATCAACAGCACTATTCTCAATGAAGCCAGGCTTTACCAAAACATTCTCAAGCACTTCACGCTGATTCAGATCATCGATCGCAAACAAACCACTACCACGTTTTACCAGTACGTCCGTATTCTCAACCTTCGCAACCTGAAGTTTTGTAATCGCTTGCCCATCCTGCATCACTTCACCCGCCGGTGAGATAAAAAACGGTCGCGCTCGCTCCACCAAAATCGGTTTATCACTCTGATCCAAGACTCGCTTACCATTCGGCAAAACTAAGTATCCTTCAGAGTTCATTGAGATACGTCCGTCGCGCGTCAGCCGCACAACATCCGCACCGTTCTCTTGATCTTCAACCGCCAAGAACTGCTTGGGCTGAGACAAACCAATATCTGTATTGATCCCCGTATGTTTCAGTGCACCTTGCTTAAATGAGGTACGACCCGCCGCAGCAAGCACCCCGCCACCCAAGCGATCCAGCAATTGCTGCGACACATCAAACGAAAGATTCTTTTCAGTAGCTTCCGGTGCGCGCTGCATCAGATCAGCAAAATCCGGCTTGAACCCAGCTGTATCCGCGTTCGCCAAGTTATTGGCAAAGACATCTTGACGATACATGTTCGTCAAAACGCCAGATGCTGAAAGATACAAGCCGTAGTTCATCGTCTGCTGTCCTGCTAAGCGCGTGTTAGACGCATTCGCAGAAGATCAAGCCGTGCGATTATTCATCACACTCAGAGGCAGTTGATTTGTGGCACTCAGCAGCTTCAAACCGGTGCGCCGCAGCGGCCAGCGTCGCCAAACGAACAATCCCCTGACCGATCGCTTTCGGGCGATCCGCAGTGGAGTCATTCACCTGACGCAGCAATTGCAGCAAAGGCGCTTTGGATGTGGAAGTGTTGGACCCGTTCATCATCAAACCTGTCTGACTCAATCCTCTTTCGAGTACAAATGGCGCACACTCATGCACCAAAACCGTACCCCTCACTACGCAAGAAGCGTGCCAGAACATTCAGTCATGCAAGCTACAGCACCACGATCACGCAAATAAACCATGCAAAGAGCGGCAAATATACGAAAACCCCCATGCCTAGGCAGTACACACCAACAAAAATCGTCCACAACAACAACACAGCTTTTGCGCATGACACACCACCTCAGGCGCAGAACCTGCGCCTCGGGCCACAAACCCAACGAACCTTGTTCACTGTTTTTTTAGCAATCTCACCCGAGAGATGAAGAGTTTATCAAGCCGCTCCTGCAACGACCCTTCGCCATCTTTACTTACTGAATTTAGGCCTTTCCCAACCGCTACGAGCAATGCAATCAGGTTCAAATAGTCCACCGTGCTGATTACTTCACGATCAATCCGATTCGTTTCTTCGTTCATGTTGTGATAGTTCCCCAGCGGCAAGCACAAGCACGTCGTTTGATATCCAAACGCCTGGTAAGCCGTCGACTCGCACGCGCCGCCCGGCATGAGCTTCCGCTGATACGCAAAACCCTTTTGATCTTTTCTTAGCTCTTCCGCAATCTGTGTGATCCGGTGATTCAATTCGTGATTGAACGTTGAGATCCGATCGCCAACTCGAATAATCGGCCCGCCCCCAATCGGCGAATCCCCCACAAATGATTTGCTGTTCTCCAATACAACCAAATGCGCACCTTGCGGGATTAATCCAGACCGGCAAGCGCCCATTGCGCCAATAAATCCAACCTCTTCGCACCTTGTAAACAGTAGCCGAACATCTACCCCCACATTCCCCTTTCCTTTTCTACCTATATATATAGCTTCAAACGCCACCATCGCCGCTGCCACTGCCGCAAGATCATCACACACCGGTGCTTTAAGCCGTTTGCCCACCACTTTCGATCCTGATACCGCCCACGTCAACATATCCCCCACACACACGCCACTCTTTCTACCAAACCGAATTAAACACCGTTTATCTAAACGCCCTTGCTTTGCATCCACCGCCATCAATTCTTCGATCTCTCCTACCGGCTTCCGCCTCCTTTCGTCATCGCGACGCCCACTATCCATCACTCGCTTCAACCAACCACGCGCAGTCGGCTCATTATCAAACCGACCCACTCCACCATGCAATCTCACTTTTGATCCAACAAAAAATTCATCTCTAACCCCGCCACGGAAATCTGCCCACACTGCCCACCCATCTTCTAAAACTTCCTGCACTACAAAAGCTGGATGATCCAGATGGGCTGTCAATAAAATCGGTTTGCCTGACCTGCGACCAGCCCCCTTCTTTGAAATCAGTAGATTCCCATATTCGTCATGCCGCACCGCGACACCATCAAGCTTATCCGCCCATCGCAGCACATATCGCATCACTTCAGCTTCTAAACCCGCAGCTGTCGGAATATTAGTCACCTCAACCAATCGCTGTATCGCTCTCTTTTCGTTCACCATGTTCCTCATATCTTGATTTTACAGGGATTTCCTGCTTTACGATGTCTCTGATCCCACCATCCAGCATATCTACTAGAATATCGGCATGAACAGGGCGCCATCCCAACATCCTAACTCACATATAGCCGTACACGCGGAAAACTTGCACCTCGTCCGCAATGGCACCAATATCCTGAGCAACCTCAACTTCAAAATCAATCGTGGCGAAGTGTCAGCCATCCTCGGCCCCAACGGCTGCGGCAAGACCACCTTCGCCCGCGCTATCATGGGGCAGATGTTCCCAACCTCCGGCAACCTCCACGTCCTCGGCGAAACCATTGGACAAACACACATCCCTAACCTCCGCAAGCGTATCGGCTTGGTCAATCCCACGACCGACACCACTGCTCATCATTCAGTTGGTGCTGTCGTCGATGCAAGACTTACCACCACACAAGCGGTCTGCACTGGCTACTTCGCCACTGTTGGCTTATACGATTCACCTTCCGAATCACAAATCCAACACGCCACCGACAATCTCAAACATGTCGGCCTTGGCCATCGTCTTGATCACTGCTTCGGCACACTTTCCACAGGTGAACAACGCCGCGCGCTGATTGCCCGTGCACTCGTCCATCTCCCAGAATTACTTATCCTTGACGAACCAACTGCGGGCCTTGATCTTGCCGGACGCGAACAAGTCCTCATGGCCATCGAAATGATTCTCACGAAACCCAACGCGCCGGCCGTTATCATGATTACTCATCATGTCGAGGAACTCTCACCCAAAACCTCTCACATCTTTCTCATGAAAAATGGCCACTTCATCGCACAAGGCCCACCAAAGGACATCATCACCCCCGAGCATCTCACTGAACTTTTTGGTTGCAAAGTTTACGTCCGCAATCTTCACGGTCGATACTGGCTGGAAGTTCTTCCAGAAGCGTGGCTTGACTTGGTCTAGCCACACGCATCGCACACTTTCTGCGAGCTAAAGCCACAAAGCATAAACGCAATTTTTTACCATTATCTTTTCATTTGCACTGTCGATTTTATCCATATCCACGCACCCTCCCAAACACCGCTCAAAACACATAAATTCCTGTTTTACAACAACATAAACGCATGGAACAATATGAAACAATCGTTCTGCAATTTACCATTTACGATAGAAAATGCCTTTTTCGCCAAACTGAATCTTGGCCGATTGACTGACCCTTCAGATGGTTTACATTTGATTCCAGTCTGAGCATTGCCCTGAATTAAATAGTTCATTTTGAGCATCTCCGTGGGTCTAGCATCAATATCGCAATCAGCCCAGATAAAAGGTAAAGGCTACTGAGTTGCATCACTATTATGAATCGCAACTCAAATCTGAATCACACACATGCGATGGTAATCACAGCGCTGTAGCTGTAGATCTATCTCATGGTTAGACATCTAAACAATAACCAGCAATTCAGTGTGGGCGGCCCATGCTCAAGTCGAGCATAAACGTTGCTGAATCGTTCCCTGATTCTCGTCTTGAAAGGAGAGAAGAATGAAACCACTTTTTGTATTAGCTACAGTATCAATCATTAGTTTACCAACCACATGGGCAAATGCGGATGTTGCAACATTCAAAGTCGGTGAAACCAATACATTCACTGGCACGACTTACGAAATGGACACGACCAATGATGGTGGCATTGTTCTCGGTAACACGTGGCGGATGCTTTCCATGGGAGACGACTGGAATCAAGCTTCCGTTGGCAGTACATCTAACGTTTCCTATGATCAATGGGGCAGCTTTGACGGCGGAGTCCGCGCTCCCATGATGCGCTTCGACCTCTCAAGCATGGCTGCCAACTACAGCAGTATCTCTGGCGGCACACTCGACATTACACTCTACGATCGCCAAGCATCATCACCCGCCTTCATGTTCGATGTTGTCGCGATGAATGCCGCTAACTCTGGCTGGACTTTCACCGACCAAGTCGTTGAACAACCGTGGAATGCTGACGTCACAACCGGTGCCTACAAACGCTCTAACAACGCAAGCCCATACGTCGAATGGTCCAACAGTGGCGGCTGGGGTGGCATGGAATCCTCCGAATACACTGCACTCAACATCATCGATACCAAAGTCAATGGCGTTTCAACACAACTCAACAAACGCGCCACTGATGCAAGCGGCCAATACATCGACGACGGCAGCGGTGGACATGTCTGGGAAGCGACCAACAATCTCTTCTCACCAAGTGACAACGTTGCAGACGGCAATCCTCTCCGCGCCATGACTTACACCATCGAGCTTTCTGCAGAACTCATCGAGCAATGGATCGCTAACCCTGAGAATGCCGGCTTCATGATCATCGCAACCGAAGTGATCAAAGATGCCGACTACAACTACCCACCGGCTGGCAATCCTGCCGCACTCGGTATGCTCAACGATTCAAACATCAACTTCCGTCCATCAATCACCATCGATTACGCGGCAGTTCCCGAACCTGCGAGCCTCGCACTCTTCGGCATTGGCGGCATCCTTCTTGCTCGACGCAAGCGTGCCTAAGCACACAACAACTACAATACACACCACACAGAGCTGGCCTCACGCCAGCTCTTTTTATTTTCACAAACTTGGTCGCATATTACTTCCCCAATCTCATCACACCGTCTATTGACCATCTACCAGCACCAACCACCAACATAAAAAGTAAACTCATCAGCATCGCCCAATCGGTTCGACTTTCATGTGCCGCCATCCAAAAACCATTCTCAACAAGCATCGGAATTTTTGTTGAACCGATTGCAACAAGCATGATCACCATAAGCGGGACCACCGCACCCCGCGTCATCCACCCGATCAAAACCAAAGCTCCACAGACTATTTCAAAGCTTCCAGTAAAATAAGCTGAAAATTCTGGAGACGGAATCCCAATTCGCGCAAATCTGCCGCTCCCCAGCGCCTCAGGAAATAGATATTTCTGCAAACCTTCTGAAACAAAAACGCAACCCACCATAATCCGGATCAAGATCACCCACCCCGTCATCTGCGTCCTGCACATCCATTTATACACGTGATACATATAGCTACCTTCGGTCTTTCTCAGCTAGGCTGATAGATTCTAGGTAGCTGAATCTCAATCATCCCGCCACAATTCCCCTCTCCTTGCCTCGGCTTCGGACATCAGTCCCCGGCTAACTGACATCAATCCTCCCATCACATTGCCCGGAGCCCTCCCGGAATCGGGCTCCCATTCTCTTAACACACCCCCCGCTTCCCCTCATCGCACCTATAAAATAAGGCAAAAACGTCCTGCAATGCTGTGAGAAAATTCCACTCTTTCCCCATTTTTGCCACACACCACATCACGGTACCCAGTTGGCGACCCGCCGCGGCATGTGTATACTCCCCGCATGGCAAATCAAAATCCCCTACGTGTTGGTATCGTGATGGGCTCGGCTTCCGATGGCCCAACTATGAAAAAGTGTGCTGCTGTTCTTGACGAACTCGGCATCGGTTACGACATGATGGTGTGTTCCGCACACCGTACCCCTGACCGCGCTCATGACTTTGCGACAAACGCTGCTGGCCGCGGCATCAAAGTCATCATCGCTGCTGCAGGCATGTCCGCACACCTTGCTGGTGTCATGGCTTCGCTCACCCACCTGCCTATTCTCGGTGTTCCGATGGACGGCAAACTCATGGGCGGCCTCGACGCGCTCCTTTCTACCTGCAACATGCCCAAAGGCATTCCCGTTGGGACCATGAGCATGGGATCACACGGCGCAGTCAATGCAGCCCTCTTCGCCGCCGCGATCATCGCCACTTCCGAACCTGAAGTGAACGAAAAACTGATCGCCTACCGCAAAGCTCAAACAGCTGCAATCCCCGAACGTCTTCCCGAAGATGATTAATGATACTACCGCCTAACCATTGATTAGACCTTAAACCAAACCACTCAGCCGAGCCTCATCGCTCGGCTTATTTTTTCCAAAGATGTTGGAGAGATTAGTTTTCCGGATGCCACGTCGCCTTCAGGAACAGGGCATTGCTGACCACGCTAACTGAACTGAACGCCATCGCACCTGCCGCAAACATCGGGTTGAGCACACCTGCCATTGCTACGGGAATCAGAATAATGTTGTAGATAAAAGCCCAACCTAACCCGTAGTAAATCCGCCGCATCGTCGCGCGGCTCAAACGAATCGCTCGCGGCAAATTCTCCAAATCATCCCCCACTAAAACCACATGCCCCGCATCCATAGCAATATCTGTCCCCCCGCCAATTGCGATCCCAATATCCGCTGCTGCAAGAGCTGGTGCATCATTGATCCCATCACCCACCATCGCCACGATCCGCTTGTTTTCCTGGAGTTCCTTCACTTTTGCCTGCTTATCTGCTGGCAGCACATCCGCAATCACTTGCTTAATCCCAAGCCGTTTGCCCACTGCATCCGCTGACTGTTGATTGTCCCCCGACATCATCACCGGCGTAAGCCCCAGATTACGCAAATCCTTGATCACGCCCGGCGCACTGGGCCGCACCTTATCCGCAAATGCGATCAATCCCCGCGCCTTGCCATCCACCGCTACAGCCACCGCTGTCTTAGATTCTTCCAGCATCTCATCGCGCTGCGTATTCAATTCATCCACACCCTCAACATCCATCTCCTTCAGTGTGGTGATCCGCCCCACAATAATCTGCTTGCCTTCAATCGTCCCTTTCACACCAGCAGCCGTGAGTGATTCAAAATTCGCTGCCTCATGCACATCAATACTTCGGTGACGTGCTTCTTCTACGATCGCCTTACCAAGCGGATGCTCTGAATGCACTTCCACAGCTGCTGCGTATTTAAGCACATCATCCTGGCACGCCTCGCCCAACAAACACACCACATCGGTCACCGCCGGTCGCCCCTCCGTCAACGTCCCGGTCTTATCCATGATGATGTCCGTCAGTTTTCCCGCACGCTCCAACGCAGCCGCGTCTTTAATCAAAATCCCATGCTTCGCGCCGATCCCTGTCCCTACCATGATTGCTGTTGGCGTGGCCAATCCTAACGCACATGGACACGCTACGATCAACACTGAAATCATCGCGACCATCGCGAATACCCAACCCGCGCCATAAAAGCCCCAGCCTAAAAAGGTGATCGCCGCCACCACCAAAACCACCGGCACGAACACGCCCGCCACCTCATCCGCAATCCGTTGTACCTTTGCCTTACTCGTCTGTGCCTGCTTCACCAAATCTACCACCTGCGACAATAGCATCTTTCCGCCTGTCGCAGTCGCCTCAAAACGGAACGCGCCTGTCTGGTTCACTGTCCCACCAAACACTTTGCTCCCCTCGCTCACTTCCACCGGCATGCTCTCGCCTGTCACCATTGATTGGTCAATCGACGAACTCCCTTTCACCACTTTTCCATCTACAGGCACCTTTCCGCCAGGTTTCACCGCAAGCACATCCCCTTCCTTCACTTCCTTCACCGGCACCACCACTTCATTCCCATCACGCATCACCACTGCTTCTGGTGGCTGCAAATCCATCAATCCTCGTATCGCGCTGGCTGCACTCGAACGTGCCCGCGCTTCCATCATCTTTCCTAAGCCAATGAGCACCAGAATGATCACCGCCGTATCAAAATATGTACCGCCAGAACCCTCAGCCAGCGTCACCACCACTGAATACAAATACGCCACACTCGTTCCAAGCGCCACCAGCGTATCCATATCAGCCCGCTTATGCTTCAGCCCATTCCACGCACCTTTATAAAATGTCCAACCCAAAAATACCTGCACCGGCGTGGCTAAAATCAATTGCAGCCACCGTGACGTATTTGTGTCTGACACCATCGCAAGCACCAGCACAGCCACCGATAACACACCACCCACCACCAGCTTTACCCGCCAATGATACGCTTCATCATCTGCATGATCGTGTCCACCTCCATAAGAATGGCTGTCATGATTCGCAATCTCCCCTTCTTCCGTTGGCAATTCTGCCTCGTACCCTGCATCCTTCACCGCTTTGATCATATCCGCCAAATCGACCTCGGCCTCATCGTACGTGACAGTCGCTTCCTCCATCGCCAAGTTGACACGCGCATCATCAACACCGCTAAGTTCCATCAGGTTTTTTTCAACATGATTCACACATGAAGCGCACCGCATACCCTTCACTTTAAACGTCACGTTACGCATCATTAAATCTCCTGATGACAAACCTGATCACAACCCACCCCGATACTACTGCTTCACGCAGGTACTGCTTCATACCCCGCTCCGCGCACCGCTTCCACCAACTCCGACTGCGTGACCTTCCCATCCTCAACCTGCACGTTCGCTTCCTTAGCGGCCAAATCTACCACCGCAGTCCGCACACCACGCACCTTCGACAACGATGCCTGTACCGTCCCCGCACACCCTTCACACATCATGCCATCAATTTTGATCACGATCGTACTCATCCCGATAACTCCTTGGCTGGGGTCAACAAAAAACGGTCCCGGCCACCCTGCCTTATCATCGGATCAATGATCCTGCCCCATTCTATGACCCGCTATACAGAATATCCGTCATAACTGCCCGTCAGGTTCAATCATTCCGAGAATTTACACCCTAGCCATCTAAAAACCCCATCAAACTTCTTTCAGCATTCACCACCTATTATTCATTCTCCACCACGTTTCGCGCGAATCAGCTTCACCGGTGTGTGCAGCATTTGTGGCGGCAGATATCCCTTTGGCAAATGCCCCTTCTCATCAGCATTTTGCCCCTGCTTATCCTTCTGCTTAGCCTTCCCATTGAAGATCAGCTTCATCAAAAACGCAAAACCACTTCCTTTCTCATTCATCACACGATCCTTTCTGCGCCAATAAAGCGTAGCCATATTTTCTGGAGTTTTCCTTAACCAGAACAGAATCAGATGAATACAATTGTTATCAGTACAGTTTAGTTCACATAAACTGTACTGATCCAGATTGCCATCAACTGTACCTATTGCGCGTATAGCACAGTGGATAAGATCAGTCATCAAAGGATCAGCCATGAAACATGTAAGTCCGCTAGATCGCAAAAGTGGTGTTCCACTCTATGAGCAAACAGCCAATCGTATTGAGAATATGGTACGAGAAGGCGTGCTATTGCCTGGCGACCGCATCCCTTCTATCCGCAGAATACGAAACATGTTTAATGTCAGCGTAAGCACCGCGGTTGAAGCGTGTCACACACTCGAAGATAAAGGCATCATCACCGCACGCCCACAATCCGGACACTATGTCAACGACCTCCCTGTCATTGAACTCGGCGAGCCTTCACCTTCAAAGACATATAAACGCCCATACCGTCTCGACCAAACACTCCCCATGCAATTAGTCTTTGCAATCGAAGATCCATCTATTGTGCAGCTTGGTGCATCTATCCCTAACTATGATCTCATGCCGTTTCAAACGCTCGCCAGACTTACCGGTAAAATCATGCGTGAACAACCCGTCCGCACACTCGGCTATAGTGCGTCACGAGGATTGATTGAATGCAGACGCGTCATCTCAAAACGTATGATGCATGCAGGAATCTCTGTTGGCCCCGAACAAATCACCATGACTTCGGGTGCAATTGAATCGGTCTACTTAGCTCTCAAAGCTGTAACAAAACCCGGCGATACTGTTGCTATCGAATGCCCAACCTTCTACGATTTTATTGAGACACTAAAAAGCCTTCACCTCAAAACACTCTCAATCGGCACCCATCCGCGAGATGGGATCAGCTTCAAAGGCCTTGGTGAAGCACTACAAAACAAGCGTGTGCAAGCAGTCCTCATTATCTCGAATTTCAGCAACCCACTCGGCGTCTGCATGAGTAGCTCACGCAAGGAAGCTCTCGTCAAGATGCTCAAACGATACAATGTCCCTCTGATCGAGGATGATATTTATGGCGATTTATCCTTCGACAACACAAGACCCAAAGCGGCAAAAGCATTCGACAAACACGATCAAGTCATCTATTGCAGCTCATATAGCAAAACCATTGCACCCGGCTTGCGTGTTGGCTGGACGGTAGGCGGTATATGGCAGCAACAAATCGAGCAAATCAAACTCGCTGTAAACCACGCATCATCAAGCGTCGGGCAGATGACAATAGCACATTATCTAAACGGCGAAGGGTATGACAGGCACCTACGTAAACTTCGCAAGGTTTACCAAAGGCAAATGCATCTCATCAGCCGCTATATCTCAGAGTATTTTCCATCACAAACACGTATCAGCCGCCCTACTGGAGGGCATATACTCTGGGTTGAACTTCCTAAGATGGTTGACAGCATTGCCCTATACGAGCAAGCCATGGCAAATAAAATTGCAATTGCCCCCGGTCCAATTTTTTGCCCCGGCATGAAGCTTTATCGTAACTGTCTACGCCTAAATACCGGCCTCACTTGGGATGATCGTGTCGAGCCTGCCATTCAACGTTTAGGCGAGCTTATCAATGATCAAATGATTAATTGCCAAACATAATAAAACAGACGTCCGCTGTTCACACACGGACGCCTGCGATTTGGAGGCTACATTTGTGATTTGTTGTATACGCTGTTGCAGCCTGCTCCTGGGTCAAAAAACTGGATTTTCTCCTACTCTAATCAGACTTCCGCACGTTGCGGCCGTCCGATACGTTCTGCAGTCATTCGCGAATTAATCCGCCTGTGATGCATCGCCTTTACAAATTTATACGGCGTATGCAGTAATTGTGGCTTCAGAAATCGTCGCCTGCTGTTCTTCTTATGCTCTGTCACCAATTCCTCATGCGGCTTCACCCGGAATGTGGGGATTGGCATTTTAAAATACCTCATCTTCGTCACACCAACATCCTGCAGCGATCCAAAGATGTCCTTCATCCATTTACGCTTGCTCATGTATCCACGCTCCTTTCATCGAAACTAGTGTTACCGTGCAAACGATCATGAATTGTATTCATGACTTTCTTTTTGGCGACAAACCCGGCTAAAAATACAGGTTTTTGTTTTGTCACACGTGACAGACCCCAACCTTATCCCACAGCACAACGGACACGCACCTAGACGTGAGTCATATCAATCATCCATGTGCAGTTTGTCTATCTTGCGATCAGTCAAAAAGGTCCGCAGGTGTCTGATCTGTACTGATCTTTAGTCCCAAGTGCTTACCTGCAGCAGATGTGAGTTGTCGCCCCTTGCGCGTCCTTGCCAAAAAACCGATCTGCAAAAGATAGGGTTCCACCACCTCTTCCAACGTTCCCGCATCTTCACCCAATGTTGCTGCGATTGCTTCCAAACCGACCGGGCCACCTTCATACACTCCAGCAATCACATTCATATACTTCCGGTCCAAATCATCAATCCCTAAGCCATCAACACCCTCAAGTGCCAATGCCGCATCCACCACCGCCGGTGTCAACGTCCCTCCTGCCTTCACCTGTGTAAAATCGCGCACCCTGCGCAACAACCGATTCGCAATCCGAGGTGTCCCACGCGATCGACTTGCAATCGCCCCCAGTGCTTCTAACACATGATTAGAATCGCCAACATCCAATACGCCCATCAACCCCGCCGATCGCTGCAAGATTTTGAGTAAATCTGCTTCGCTATAAAATTCCAGATTATGCGTGATCCCAAACCGCGACCGCATCGGACCTGAGATCATCCCTGCACGCGTTGTCGCACCAATCAACGTAAACGGCTTCACCGGCAACGTAATCGTCTTTGCGTGCATCCCCTGATCAATCTGTACATCAATCTTAAAATCTTCCATTGCTGAATACAGATACTCTTCCAGCGAGATCTGCAACCGGTGGATCTCATCCACAAAAAGTACATCCCCCTCACCCAGCTTGGTCAAGATCCCCACCAAATCTCCCGGCTTGGTCAGTGCAGGACCAGCTGTTACCGTCAGATGCGTTTCCATCTCATTCGCAATGATGTGCGCTAGCGTCGTCTTCCCCAAACCAGGCGGCCCATGCAGAAGCACATGCTCCATCGGTTCCTGTCGCGCCTTCACTGCCTGCAACGTAATATCCAGCTTCTCGGTCAGCTTCGGCTGACCTGTGTACTCTGTTAAACGCTGCGGACGAAGCGATACATTAAACGCCCGCTCCTCCGACGTCCCCCCCTCCGATGCTGTAATGATTCGCTCCTTGGCCATTCGGACATTCTACCAACATTCCACCACTCCTGCCCCAAAAGTTCGGTTTTCGTTCGCCCTACCAACAAAATAAAAATCCCTCGTCTCTCGGCAAGGGATCGTGATCCTTTTTCAACATCATTCTAATCAGCGCTTAGTCAACCCCCACCACACGCACCACCTCATCCCACGACGTCTCTCCATTTATGACCAGATCAAAACCTTCATCTCGCAACGATTTGAACATCGTCATTTCCAATACCTTCTTGATCGCAGCCAAGTTCGCATTATTCAAGATCACATCACGTAGATCATCCGACGCAACAAGCAATTCATACACACCTCGCCGCCCATTGAACCCTGTGCCGAAGCACTGCGGACAACCCACGGGCAAGTGCAGCGGAGGCACGCCCTCAACCTGACGACCCATCTTCATAATCTGCTGCGGCGTCGCCTTCTTCGTCACTTTACAATGTGGACATAACGATCGTACCAAGCGCTGCGCCAAAATCAGATTGATTGTACTCGCCACCAAATACGGCTCGCATCCCAAATCAAGCAGCCGGAAGATCGTCCCTGTCGTATCTTTTGCATGGGTCGTCGACAATACCAAGTGGCCGGTCGTTGCCGCCTGCATCGCAGTTGTCGCTGTCTCAGCATCACGGATTTCGCCGACTACGATCACGTCCGGGTCCTGCCGCAGACACGAACGCAACAGCGTATTAAACGTCTGCCCCTGATCATCATCGACCGGGATCTGCGTCACACCCGGCAATTCATACTCCACTGGGTCTTCAATCGTCAGCACGTTTCGTACCCGGGCATCAATCGCACGCAAGATTGCATACAGCGACGTGGTTTTACCCGAGCCCGTCGGGCCACACATCAGCACCATACCCGTGTTCTGCTTGGCAACATCCTTGATCCGATTGAACATCCAGCCCGGCAACTGCAAATCACGCAACTGCTGCGGCGAGTTCACCGGGTCAAGCACACGAATCACCAACTTCTGCCCATACATCGACGGCGTGAACGACACACGATAATCAATCCGCCTCCCAGGAACCCGCGTCGAAAAGTGGCCTTCCTGCACAATCGCTTTCTTGGAAATATCAATGTCCGACAGAACTTTGATCATCGAGAACAATCGCTTCATCGCATCTTCATCAAGCTGACAAACTTCGACCATTGCACCATCGATTCGCAACCTAGCCAAGCATCCTTCCCGCTTCGGTTCAACGTGAATGTCAGAAGCGCCCGATCGGATGCAACCCAGCACCAATAGCCGCAAAACACGCAGCGTCACCGCGGTCGGATTGTTCTCTGAATCTGCGGCGTGTACCACCTGCCCACGCGCATTGATCAGCGCGATTTGGCTCGTATCAAACGGCACGTCTCGCCCCACCGTTGCCAATGCATCGATCGAACCAATGTTGTATGTCGGCGTACTATCCGGCTCATCGTAATCTGCTTCTTCGGCATACGGATCATCTAACCCCATCGACAAATTGCCTTCACCATCCTCATGCACCCCGTCGGCTACGTCCGACATCACCAACCCCGCCATCATATCTTCCGCTCCGCCTGAACTTGCCGATCCCGCCGCGACCGGCTGAACCTGCCGAGATCCCGGACGATCCGCCACACCTGCCGTTTCTCCAATAAATACAAACTGGGTCCCACCCACAACAAACGTGCAGCCGTCCTGCAACTGCACTTTCACAATCTTGAACCCCTCGATCAGTGTTCCGTTCGAAGAATCCAAATCCTTAAGCACAAAACCTTCAGCGGTTCGTTCGATCTCAGCGTGGTACCGCGACGCGCCACGGTCGTGCGGCAGCGGCAAACTGTTGGACTGATGCCGACCAATTGTCAGCTTAAAGCCCATCGTGTTCGGCAAATCCAGCTTCTTCTTGCCATCCGGCATGGTCACTTCAAGGTGCGGCATAATGCTTCCTGTGTTAACAGCTTGGTCAGGAGGTAGAAAATGTCGGAACTAGATAAACCCCGGCAGTTCTTCCATAAAATTCGGGCACGTCCCTCCCATGAACCCCCATTGTGTCGTAGGACAGGTGATTGAGCAAGAGGAATCAGCCCTGCACACGAGAAAGACGATGCAGTTAAGCCTTTATTTCACCTAGGTTAAGCATTTTTTATCCCAACCCTGCCCATTCACCCATTTTTACCGGCACCCCTAACCCAACGGCAGCTAGCCTCTCGCCATCAAAAAAGCCCTCACCGCACGGCGAGGGCTCTCAAATCATTCATCTGTTTTCGCTCATTTGCCATCAAGCTAAATCCACCGGCATCGGCGACTCTTCAAGCGCTACCACATCCGCATACGTCTCGCGTTGCCGAATCACCGTCGCCGTATCGCCATCGACCAGCACCTCCGCCGGCCGCGGCATTGCGTTGTAATTCGACGCCATCACCATCCCGTAAGCACCGGCCGTGAACATCGCCACACGATCACCGCGTTCCAGCGGCGGCAACATCCGGTCCTTCGCAATCGTATCGCTCGTCTCGCAGATCGGCCCGACCACTTCGGTCTTCACAAGCCCATCCATGTCCATCACTTCCTTACGCTCAGCTGGCTCGAACTTCGCGTCAACCTGCGTCGGCCAGACAAAATGAAACGCCTCGTACATCGCTGGGCGGATCATGTGATGCATCCCCGTATTCAAGATTGCAAACTTTTTGTTGCCACCTTGCTTGATGTACTGAACCTCAGACACCAAAATTCCGGCATTACCCGAGATCGTGCGACCCGGCTCCAAAATCACCTGCAAACCTGTGTCTTTCAGCAAAGGTACGATCGCATCCGCATACGTTTGATAGCTCGGCGATTTACCGCTTTCATAGTCAGCTGCGTACCCGCCGCCGATGTCCAATGTCTTAACTTCGATCCCCTCAGCCTTCAATTCTGCAATCAAATCAAGCGCTTTCTTGATCGCCATCACATAAGGCTCCGGCGAATAGATAGGCGAACCAATATGCAAGTGAATCGCATCCAGCACGCAATGCTCGTCCTTGCCATAGGTGCGAAAGAACTGCTTGGCGCGTTCGATGTCAACGCCGAACTTAGTTTCTTTTTTACCCGTCGTGGTTTTGTCATGCGTCTTTGGATCATAGATATCCGGGTTCACACGCAGAGCGCCATGCGCCACCTTGCCAAGTGATTTGGCAATACGTGAGATGTTTTCGCACTCCATTTCAGATTCAATATTGAACCAACCAATGCCACTGGTGATGCCCAGCTTGATCTCTGCATCTGTCTTACCAACGCCGGCATAAACAACTTTGGACATGTCCGCATCAGCCTGCTGGGCACGGTAGATCTCACCACCCGAAACCGTATCCATGCCGCAGCCGAGTTCGGACAGTAACTTGATGATGGCGAGGTTGCCACAAGATTTAATCGAATAACAGATGATCGGATCAAGATCTGCAAACGCTTTCTGGAAAGAAGCAAAGTGATCTCGAAAAGTTTTAGCTGAATAGATATACACAGGTGATCCCACCGCATCGGCGATCTGATCCACTGAAACCTCTTCACACAACAGTTTGCTATTCTCGTACTTAAATGCGTCCATCTGAATTTCTTTCCTTGTACGGCCACACCAAGGTTTACAAACAGTCAAAATCTCGCGCATCCAACAAAACTTGAACTGATCCGCGGTGGCGAGCCTGCAGCCCCGTATCATACCGCGCCTGTCCCCCTAGGCCAGCCCGACCAGGTTACGACATATACGGGTTAATGAGGATGATCAAACCGCCTCCACCTCGGTAGGATAGTCATGCCGGGTTTTCGGTGCATCGCTTGTATTGTCCACCATTCTTACCCTCACGTATTTTGACGCATGATGCTTCTAGCGATCATTCGGCTTCTCGAGGTGTACCGCGCATCCACTCATACAAGGGATCTTATGAACACACAATTCGATATCGATGACGCCACGCCGCACCATCCTCAAGGCGAATCAGGTATGTCGCCGCTTCCTTTCAGTATTGAAACCTGCTTCCAGATGCTCATCGATAACATTGCGGACATCTTCTGGATCTTCGATGCTAAATCACAAACTGGCATCTACATTTCACAAGCATTCGAGTCAGTGTTCGGTAGACCCATCAAAGATTTTTACAGTGACTACCTGGTGATCCTCAAAATGGTCCACCCAGAAGATCAAGACACCTATAAACAAATGCTCTCTCTCATGCTCAATGGAAAAGAAACAGACAGCTATTACCGTATCATCAATGTGCAAGGCAACACCGTTTGGCTTCGCTCACGCAGCACCCCAATCATCGATACCAATGGCGAACATATCTTCACGGTTGGTATCTGCCGCGATGTCACCACGCGCAAAGCAACTGAAATAGCATTACGGGATTCACGTGAACACTATCGCAAAGCAGCTGAAAGCAATCGCCAACTCCTACAGGAAGTTAATCACCGTGTCCGCAACAACCTCGCCGGCCTCATGTCACTCATCAAACTCACCCGCCGCACCAGCCAAACCCTCGATGAATACAACGACATGATCATGCGTCGTATCAACTTGATGACCTTTGTCCACGACATCCTCGCGCATGCTGGCTGGGAAGATGTTGACTTCAAATCCGTACTTGAACACATTGCTTCGCAAGCTGAAACCTTCCACAACAATCCTGTATCCATGATCATTAAAGGCGATAGCATTTTTATTCATCCCCGCCAGATCATGCCGCTCATGCTCGCACTCCTCGAACTCTTTAACATCTCCGAGTATGTCAAAACCAATCCCAAAACAATCAATCCGTTTCATATCACCTGGAAACAAACACAGCTCAACAACATGCCCGCATTGCATATCCAATGGACACAACACATTGAGCAGTGCGATCTACCTCAAGCTCCACCTGAACTCATGGAGAAAATCACCCTTGCCAAAGAACTCGTCAACGGATTCATCGGCTATGAACTCGGCGGCGCAGCTCACATCAACACGCAATCCAATGATTTCCATCACGAAATTACTATTCCACTTCAAACCATGCCCGATACAGATCTTGCCGCCACCACCTCCGTCTAATCCGTCCACGCCGACCCTATCACGTTTTGGGCTACAATATGCCCATGCAATCTGTTTACCTCGATAACAACGCCACCACGCAACCCGCACCCAAAGTCTGCGCTACGGTTAATGATGCCAACGAACATCTCTGGGGCAATCCATCTTCCATTCATCGTTTCGGCCAACAGGCCCGCCATAAAATTGAACTCGCCCGCGCTCAACTTGCCTCCCTCCTCTCTGCCAAACCCTCTGAAATCCTCTTCACCTCCGGCGGCACCGAATCTAACAATCTCGCCATCACTGGCACGCTTACCACCGCCCCCAATCCCACACTCATTACCACCAACATCGAACACGCTGCTGTCGCCGCGCCAGCCGACAACCTCGCTAAGCACAATATCAACGTCGTCCGCCTCCCCGCCATCGCAAATGGCCTCATCGATCCTTCTTCTCTCCAAAACGCCATCACGCACACTCTCCAAAACCAGCCCACAGACCAACCCCAAACCATCCTCATCTCCATCCAGTTCGCCAACAACGAAACCGGCACCATCCAACCCATTGCCGATCTCGCCGCCGCCATCCAATCCGCCCGCGACTTCGCCGACGAGCAATCCATCCCCTGCAAGATCTATTTTCATGTCGATGCCACACAAGCCGTCGGCAAAATCCCTGTCGCACCCAAAGCTCTCGGCATCGATCTACTCACACTTGCTGGCCACAAATTCCACGGACCTAAAGGTGCCGGCGCACTCTGGCTCCGCCGTGGTGTCCGATACGAACCTCAAATCCTCGGCGGCCCCCAAGAGCGCGAAAAACGAGGCGGCACTGAAAACACCCCTGCCATCCTCGGCCTCGGCATTGCAGCACAACTCGCCCAAACCTTCCTCACTGAAACCGACAAAATCGCCGCCTTGCAAAACATGCGCGATACCTTTGAACAAAGCATCATCAACCGCATCACAGCCGAAACCACCATCAAACCCCTCATTAACTGCCAAAATGCACCCCGCCTCTGGAACACGGCCAATATCGCCTTCACTGGTCTCGAAGCCGAGGCCATCCTCCTTGCCCTCTCAGAACGCGGTGTCTTCGCCTCTGCCGGTGCCGCCTGCTCCTCAGGCTCCCTTGAGCCTTCACCAATCCTCTTGGCCATGAATATCCCCGAACCTGCCGCCCATGGCTCCGTCCGCTTCTCCCTCTCTCGTTTCACCACGCAAGTAGAACTCGACCACGCACAAGATCAGATCATTACTGTCGTTGCCAAACTCGCAAAAACCTACCCTGTTTGATGTAAACCAAAATGTAACGACGACAGCCGCTTCAATGTGAAACCGTCGCATCCCTAACCTCATCCTTAAACGTGACGCGCCCACCAACATAAAGTAACCTTTATGTACGATTGAACAATGCCCACGCGGCATATCATGTTGACGTGGTTGAGATAGGATTGGATGCCGCCTCATGCAGTTAATGACCTGGACCATGGCTCGCCTCGGTAGCCGCTTCGGATTAGTCTTCGAACCGTACAAACGGCGTGTCATGCACGGCGCCATGGGCCGCTTCCTCGATCAACCCCTCGACCTCATGGTCGGCCTCGTCGAGCCCGATGGCACCCATCGCACACTCCCCCTCACCATCGACGGCGTTGAACTCGCCAACTGCGAACAATTCGAACGTGTTAATTCCATCACCTATCGCGGCTACTCCGAAAAATACCGTCTCCGTTTCGAATTTAATATCCATTCCGTCTTCTATCCGCAGAACGAAAAGCTCTGCCTCATGCCCGCCTTCTACCTTGAGATGCGCGTGAACCCCGTCCCAATCTGGCGATGGGACCTCCCCGAACATGAGTCTCCCGACAACGTCAAACTTTTCATCCGCATCAAACGACCCGATACAGAATTCAAAACCGTCGTCAGCCCCGATCAGAAATCTGCACAAATCCAGCTCGCCTACCAAAACCACATGCACCCCCAGGAAGGCCCTGCTTCCAAAGACCCCAACGCAGAACTGCAACCCGTTAATGTTGCCGAACGCATCGTTTCGCTCAATCCCGGCTGCGAGCCCATGGACGAGGAATGGCTCGAAGACGGCGGCGCAGGACTCACCTACAACATCCCCATTACCGCAACCGGGTCCGGCATCAAATGGCGACTCATCTGGGGCGCCTACACACGCAACCCCGTCCTCAAAGTCCAAGATGGCGAGCACCAACGCGACGCCACCTTCCGCTATTGTTCACATTGGCTTGACGTTGATGAAGTCATTAACGATGCCATCGCCAATCGCGATGACTACCTCGCACATTCCCGCCGCTTTGAAAAACTTCTCGAACAAGCACCCCTCCGCGGTGCCCGTCGTCACCTCATCAATCAATCCTTCCACGCCTTCCTCGCTAACACGTTCTGGTGCGACATCCGCGACCAGAAAGGCCCCATGAAGCAGTGGTTCTCCGTCTGGGAAGGATCCTGCACCTACCACTCTTCCCTCGACGTCGAGTACAACATCTCACTCTGGTACCTCACACTCTGGCCACAACTGCTTGCACAGCAACTTGACCAATGGGCCAGCTTTGAAATGCCGCACAAGCCCTCCGGCGGTTCCTACATGGCACACGATATGGGTGTGGGGCTCTACGTCTGCGGACAAGCCTACCCCCACGACATGCCCGTCGAGGAAGCAGTCAACTATCTCCAACTCGCGCAGACCTATATGCACTGGACCGGCGACCGCTCGGTCGCACACCGTCACGCCGACCTCATTGCTCGCCTCGCCACCTATCTCCTTTGGGTCGACCGCGATGGCTCCGGTTTCGCCACCGAAGGCGGCGCCAACACCATCGACGACGCCAACCACGCCACACAATTCGCCAGTAAACAGATCTACCTTGCCGTCAAACGCGTTGCCGCACTTCGCGCCGCCGTCTCGCTACTCACACAAGCCGACAACATCGAACTTGCCAAACAGTGCGAAACGCGTGCCGAGGAAGATCTCAAGAAAATTGAAGCCGCCGCTTGGCTCGGCGACCACTACGCAGTCTGTCTTGAAAAAAATTCCTTCGGCATGATCGACGACGCCACCGGCGAGATGATCTCCTTCGATCAGGACTCCGGCTGGGATGCTTACTCCATCTATTCCGCCAACGGCACCTTCCTCCCCCACATCATCGGCCAGCCCCCCATCCTCGATCTCAAGCGCGTTAAGATGGACGTCAACAACGCGCTCCGCGAAAACCAATCCCACTACGGGTCTGGCCACACCTCTGAAGAAATCGATAACGTCTGGATCTCCCAGAACATTTGGCGCGACCACCTCGCACGTTACCTCGGCATGCCATCAGGCCACGCACAGTGTTACTGGGACATGCAAATCATGTCCAACACTCGCGGACAATCCTTCGGGTTCATCGACACCTATATCAACAATATGCTGTCCTTCTACCCGCGCGGAGCCGTCTCCATCGGCTACCTCCTCTCCGGACCACGCATCATCATCGACAAGCTCGCACCCGGCGGCGCTTACATCACTGTCGAACCCTCGCGCGGCACACCGCAACGTTGGCCGCTCCTCCCACTCGCCGACTGGAAAGCCAACCGCATCCCCGTCTGCGTCGTCGATGCCTTCGGCAACGTCAACATTGAAGCCGAGATCGACCCCGTCATCGTCCACGGCGATGAGCCAACCAAAGACGACCACCACGAAGGCCTCATTGGGTAAGTTAATTAACTCCTAAACTAGAAACCCCCACCATTTAGCTCGTGCTTGGCCTTACCTATCAACAACGAACCCATATAAAAAACGGCCCACACCATTTTCGTGCGTGCCGCTTTTGTTTATTTCATCCAGCCACGATCCATTCGTCGCAATCTGATTTATTCGTCAATCCCAAGATCCGATTTGGTGAACAGTGCATCAAATCCGTATCCTGCCCCTTCAATATTTTCCCGCGCGCCTTCCTGGCGGTCGATCGTGGCGATGATCTTCACGACCTTCACGCCAAACTCTTCTTCCAAAAGTTTGGCCGCTTCAAGGACCTGCCCGCCGGTAGTAGCGACATCCTCCAGAATCACGATTTTCTCACCCGCTTCGATCTTGCCTTCGAGCTGCTTAGCTGTGCCATAATCTTTCTTCTGATTTCGGATCAAAACAGTCGGCTTTCCCGAATAAATTGCTGTTGCCGTCACGATCGGAATCCCGCCAAGCTCTGCGCCTGCTATCCGATCTACTCCGCCAGATTCAGATTCAATCGCCGCAACTTTTTCCGCAAACGACTTACCTAACGCCTCAAGCACATCGCCCTGCGTTTCAAATAAATACTTATCCAAGTAATACTTAGATTTCCGGCCACTCCGCAGCGTAAACTCACCTTTCAGTAAAGCCACCTCTGCGATCCGTTTTGCTAATTCATCGTGATTCATGGCCAGAGTATACGCACTTCACCACACACATGAAAATCACGTTCGTCATAACGTATTCAAAGTACAATCCTGTTAGCATATTGATGGTTCCGGAGTCCATCATGAAAAAACGCATCGTCTTCATTACCTGCATTACGCTCTCGATCACGCTCTTCGTAGTCGGCTATAACGCGGACAAATCAGGACCCGGAATCGATGCCCTCGTTTTCGCATTGGGTCTAATTCTTGGCTCAATCATCTTTTTCGTTTTGGCGTTTATCTCACTGATCCCCAATCACAAAAACCTTCCAAAGCATGGCCTCGCATGGCAATGCGCCAAATGTAGCCACACACTTTGGGGACTCTCCGAACCGCGCTGTCCCGAATGTGGCTCACCTCTTTCAGCAAAACAAATCCAAAACGCGCCGCCCGGGATGTTCAATGATCAAGAGCAAGCAAACACAATAGCGCAGGATTGACACCAGCGAACGACATCAGGCACAGCTACCAACTAACCAAATGTTTTACACATAAGTATCGGCCCCAGTTGCGAGAAACCAGCAATCACACGGATACTGTTGATCATGACAAGAAATCTCCAAGGCAAAGTGATTGTGATTACCGGGGCCAGCTCGGGGATTGGGGCAGCCACTGCAATTGAATGTGGCAAGCATGGCATGAAAATCATCTTAAACGCACGGCGGGAAAACAAACTTCATGCCATTGCAGAAAAGGTCAAGCAAGCTGGCGGCGAAACCCATGTCGTCACAGGCGATGTCGGCATACAGGAAGATGTCGACAAGCTCATGCATGACTCCCATCAAGCTTTCGGGCGAATGGATATTGTTTTTGCCAACGCAGGGTATGGACTCTATACCTCGGTACTGGACATGACCGAGGAAGAGCACCGGAAAATTTTTGAAGTAAATTACTTTGGCACCGTTCGCACGATCAAAGCTGCTCATGATTACATGACGCAAACACCGGATGGACTCAAGCAATATCTGATCACGTCATCGGTGGTAAGTGAGGTGGGCTTGCCAATGTTTGGGGCGTACGCAGCAACAAAGGCCGCACAGGATTCAATCGCCTCGGCACTGCGCGGTGAACTGGCAAGTGAAGGGTTTGAAGTTACCTCCGTACATCCGGCCGGCACATCCAGCGAGTTTTTCGATCAGGTGGATGAAAAGTCGGTTCAGACGCGCGGCGTAAACAACACGCCAAAGCACATCATGCAGACGCCGCAGCAGGTGGCAAAGAAGATTGTAAAAGCAATCATCAAACCAAAGGCAGAAGTATGGCCAATGAAGTCCGTACACGTCGGTGTGTCGTTCGCCACACTGTTCCCCGGCCTGACCGCATCATTCCTAAAAAAACACGCAGACAAACTCACCTCGCCACAAAATGGTCATTGATTCTATAGCGCAATCTATATCTGCATGTGATGCATTCATTTTTCATTGATAACGATCGGTTTAATCGGTGATTAGACGGACGCTATATGGCGAAGCTGATGTCTAACGGACTGATCATTTACACGACTACATATGTATTGGATGATGCGGACGAGATTGATCACAAGATGCAGGGCCAATCCCCCGAGTATCGCTAGCAATAGCGCAATGTAAACTAGATTGATCTCATGGCGGGAAACATAGATAAAATAAGCGACGGGTGATAGCAGCAGCATGTAGACGAAGTAGGCAAACATGGACAGGCAAATGAGTCGAATCGGCCTGTAAATATAGTCGATGCGCCATTGCTTCCACCACCGCCAGGTGGTGGGCGATTGCACTTGAATCTGATTTACATCTGGAATATGCCAGTCACATTCTGGACATTGTCTGCGGGTGAGATTGGTGATGTTGTATTGGCAGTGGGGACAACGATCGGGCCTGCGCTTATAGGCCAGAAGAAATTCGTGTTCATTCAGAGGACGGATAAATTGATAAAAAGCGATGAGGAAGTTGGCGATACTGACAACGGCACTCCAATAAGTGAGATACGGATAGAAACCGCGGAGAACAGCATAGGTAGAAACAAATGCGAGACTACCAAAGCTCGCGCCTTGCCACAGGTGAATGAAGATGAGCTTGCGTTTCTCCGCACCGGCTTCTTTGAATTGCTGACGAAATCGCTTGATTGATGGGGAGTAGCCTGCGACTAAGAAAGAAACAATAAGCGAGAGGACCGTGCTGAAGAAAAGCTTCTGCACGACGGGATTGGTTAGCGCGATGATGATTCTGGAGAACATCGTTACGCCTCCTGTTGCTCTTTGCGGCAACGATATTGGATAACGCGGATGAGGTTGATGGTGAAGTGAAGGATCATGAAGAGAATGATGACTTGCGGGCCGAGGAAGGTACGCGCGAGAGCTCTTTCAATGGTCATCTCAGGGAAATATAAGTAGTAGAAGAGAAAAGAGGCTGGGAGTAACAATGAGAATATGGAGACGAGCCAGAGCATTTGATAGGTTGTTTTGCGAGGGCTTTCAAGATAGTCGATGCGCCACTGCTTCCACCAGAAAAGGATGGCGGGAGATTGAATTTTGAGGTTGGTGAGGTTGGGGAGCTGCCAACCGCATTCGGGGCAGGCTTGTGTGGTGATATGCGCGAGAGAATAGTTGCAGCGACCACATTTGGAAGAGTCGGCTGCGTAGGCGTGAAGGAATTGTTTATGGGTGGGTTGTTTAACGTACTCGCAAAAAGCGGCGATAAATTGCGACGCGGTAATAGCAGCGAAGATGTAGAAGGGAAATGAGAGTTGATCGGCATAGAAAAAAAGTGTGGTGACGATGAGGTTGATGGAGCCTGTAACGAGATAGGTGCGGATACGTTTTGCTTTGGCAGCTTCGACATCACGAATCAGTTTGGTCTGTTTCTTTGCCGCACGAATAAAAAAAATGGCAAAAATCAACGCGAAAATAAGAGCGAAGATGATGGAGAAGCGGAAGTCCATGCGCAGGGTTGATCCTGTGTGATGAATGTGATTAGGAAACGCTAACACAGGTATAGACGAGGTAGAGACACGTATATTTCAGGCAAGAATGAAATTACTTGGCAGATTTTTTCCCAAATGGAAACAGCCCCGCGAAGAGGATGAAGCCAATGAGGATAATCGCGAAAGTGATGGGGACGGTGGAAATGAAGTTCGGCTGGGCGATGATAATCGTGAGGATGGCGGCGAGGATCACATAACGAAGGCGTGTAAGTCGGCCAAGTGATGGAGGGATTTCTGCGCGGTTGTTTTTAGTATTGGGAACGATCTGAGTTTCGATAACAGAAACAGCAACCACAGCAAGAACAAGAGTCAGGATAATGCCGAGCAAGCCAGTCGTATGAGCAGTACTTGCCTGAACAAGATTGGCCTTGAGTTGTTGCTCTTCCTTTTGCATGGCCATGATCTGCATGAAGGTTTGCTGATCCATCTGCTGATTTTCACCCGCAGCTTGTTTCGCCTGTAGCTCAGCTTTGAATGGCGCGACTTGTTTCTCATACTCAATGATCGCAGTTCGTTCAGCGAGGTTGCCAAGGAAGATTTTGTTGTAAAGGTTAGGAGCAACAGCGCCAAGGAAATTGGCGGAGAGAACAATGCCAAGAAGCAGTCCGACGATCAAAACATATAGATCACGGTGATCAGGAAAAGGGAGGATATCGGTGATCTTGGTGTTACTGGTGCCGGCATCTGACTGCTGTTCGTTAGGGCTAGGGGTACCAGCGGGGCTGGGTTCTTGTTCGGTCATGGAGTAACTCCCGGTGTGGGGATGGTGGGACGATGAAGTTGTGTTAGCCACATGATACCGGCTATGAGCAAAGGTGGGGAGAATTGATCATGGACAGCAACAGGATAATGTTTCATAAAAAACCCGCTGCAAATGGCAACGGGTACTTGTTTATCTTTTGGGACTATAGCTGATATACATTTCTGGGTGCAGAGCTCCTTCAGGACCCAGAGGATTAGCCAAAGAACTGCGGTGCCGCGAGACGATCAGACCAATCACCACACTTAATAGCAGAACGACGAACTGATTCAAGAATCGTCGTTAACTCTTCAGTGAGTTGATCAATACGATGGTTATGGTGAGCGTATGCATCCGGCGATGTTTGTGGTTCGTACGGTGCGCGATCATGATCCGTCAAAATACGATGGATCGCGACATGATGCTGATGCATCGGCACATGATGCGACTGCTCCACGATCACCAATAGTTCGGGGAGCGCATGATGCAATGCACGTGCAATCGATTCAAGGTGAGGCTCGATCGGTTGATGCAACAGATGATTGAGAAGTGTGTGCGTGTTGGCGCGGCATTTCTCATCAAATAGCTTCTGCAGATGTTCGGTTGTAATGTTGGTTGAAATCATGTCTCAATCCTTTCTGCCTCGGCCTTGCGTCACCTGCTCTTCATGATCAGGTTTTGCATATCACACGCAGGCTATTTAACCCTCGGAATGTTGTAATCCCCCTACTGAATTCGCAGAACATTCAAGTCCAACGGCTGGAGCCTTCTCTTGCTTAGACAGAGACATGAGCAACGTCTCTGGTAAACAATAGAGGTGGATCGGCAAAGATCAATGCCGTACAAACCGCAGGATCGTGGTCCTATATACGCTTAGATTGTCAGCACAGCTGAGACCCACCATTGATCCGCTTGTCGAAGCTTGTAGTTGCGACGAATAAAAAGTGAGAAACCTGCGTCACAAACCATCAGACCGCCCAGAAACCCGGAATCGAAATATCAAGCCCCTAAGCATCCAACACGTACAAATACGCTCAGTAACTCGGAATCATGAATCGCCGGAAACACCTGATTTTAAAGCTTCAAACAAAGCAAATCCATATGAGGTATCAATCATGCCAGTGTAGACAGGCGTTCCTATTGGTCATTATCGTGAATACGCAAAAAAATACAATAGAGAAATGACTCGGGGTTTGTGTCGAGTCGCAACTGCTCTGTACGCAGAATAAATAATCGCAATAGAACATAGGTGCCTACAAAAAAATGCCCACAAGTGAGCGAGCATTTTGAGGTCGTCATGTTGTCTTTAGAGATTGTGTTTAGGGGACGAGGAAAGAATCGTGTTCTTCAGTGGGTGTTTCCGTACCTGTGTAAGTTTCGATGCCGGTGGCGTTGTAGATATTGTCTTGTTTTTTGAGGTTGGGATAGGTGACTACAGATGAGGTTGTCCATGTAACGTTGCCACCGAGATTGAGAACGTTCTGGCCGCGAGATTGATGAGCGCGACTCACAGCCGCAGGGCTTGTACGTGGGTCGAAAGTGAGCGTATTGGTATCGAGATTAATCTTAAAGCGCGGATTTTTGTCGGCGAGGATAATCATGTTGGGGTTATGATTGATACGGAGCCGGATCCTTCCGTACTGGTTTTGGTAAGAGAACGAAACCGCCTGCGGGGTTTTCCAATCGTGATCCGCAGTCGTCATTGATCCCGGCACAGGAGCGTGGACATTGGCTGGACAAATCATCTCTTCGGGTTTGAGGTATTGATGACGGGCGAGCAAGTAGAGATGGGCGGAGTTCGAATTGATCGCGCCTTGGTCCTGATTGTTCTGGGATGTCTGACCAACGTTCCACCAAATCGATCCGGGATTCACCGAAAGCGCTGGAAGCGCGAGATTGTTGTCGTTGGCATACTGAGAGATAGCCGAGCCCATACCAGCAAGGTTGGCCTGACCGGCGATGCGCTGCGATTCGTTACGGTTGTGTTGGAGAACGGGGAAGAGTAGCGAGACACCGAGAATAAAGACCGCCGCAGCTGAGACAATTTGCCGCCAAGACACGCCAAGTGATCGGGCAGGCTGTGAAAGCATCTGAACCTGCTCAGCAAAACGCTCACGCTGTCGAGCCTGCTGAATGTGGGCCATAGTGCGCGCGGCCAAGTCATCGGCTGCTGGCTCTTCCGGATAAGCATCCAAGATCGAGAGGAGCGAGGCCATCTGCTCCGCCCGCTGCGGATCATGATCGGATAGCTTCAGGTCCGAACAGTTGGCTCGATTCTCAATGATCGCATCCAGTGCATCTGCATCTTCCGGACAAAGCGAACGGATCTCAACTGGTTGCTCTGGCGTATTCTCATATGTGTGTTCATCTGGCATAGAACGATTCTCAACCCCCTGATTCAGATTCTTTGAACTTTGCTTTCCATAGGTCCGCAAAAGTACCGACGGCTGCGTGCAGACGGGATTTGACGGTACCGAGCGGGATCGAAAGGATTTCGGCGATTTCCTTGTAGGCGAACTGGTTAAAATACGCCAGCGTAAGCACTTCCCGCAAATGATCCGGTAATGACTGCACGACCTGTCGCACCAGCTCCCTCTGCTCAGCATTTTGTGCGCCAAGGTCCGGCAGGACCACATCAGCTTCCATAAGATCGACGAATGATCGACCGCTGCCGGAATCCCCACCTGAGCTATCGATCATCGCAGACAAAGAAGCGGCCTGCCTTCGATTATTCTTACGTAAGAAGTCCCTTGCTTTGTTCGCGGCAATTGTAAAAAGCCAGGGTTTAAATCGTTTGCTTATGTCGAATGTATCGGCTGAGAGGTGGATCTGGAGAAACGCGTCCTGAAACACATCCTCCGCAGCAGCCCGGTTGCCCAAAAATCGGATCAAAAAATGGAACAATTCCAAACGATAGCGTTCGAGCAACTGCTCAAAGCACTCGGTCTTGCCAGAACGGTAGTCGGCGACCAGCTGTTCGTCGGTGATCTTATCCTGCAACCGGATTTCCTCTGTAAGCACCGTCATACACGGACATTGTAAGAGATCATAACGGAAAACAAGCGCCGATTGGGGATAGAAACCCGCAGAAAGGTGAACAGATAGTCAGTTTGTGCGGACTTGAAAGGCGGCAGGGGCCATTTGAGCTACTCGCCTGTGAATTCTGGCGGGCGTTTTTCATGAAAGGCGGCAAGCCCTTCGGTGATCTCACTGGATTGATACACCCGGCGGCGTAGAGACTGAATCTCCTCAGCTTGATGACTGGTGAAATGCACCGCGTCCTGAAGCATACGCATCTCGGCTTTGAGCGCGGCAATACAACGCGGGGAATTGGCAGCCAGATCTTGCGCCAATGCGATTGCCTGATCGTGCAAGTTATCAGGCTCAACCAAGCGGTTGACAAAGCCAAACCGGTGCGCGGTCTCGGCGGCGATGGGCTTGGCGAGCATGAAGATCTCTTTGAGCATGTGATCGGGAAAGGCGCGGATGAAGTTGGTGATGCCGACGAGACTGTGCGGCAGGCCGAGCTTTGCCGGTGTAACGGCAAAGGTAGCATCGGGGGTTGCGATGACAAAATCGCTGCATGCGGCCAAATCGCAGCCCGCGCCCCAGACCGATCCTTGCACAGCACAGATCACTGGAAAACGCGCGTAGCGGATCGCTCGGGTGAGCTGGTTGTATGGCTCTTCCCAAGGAAATGGGTCGGTTTTCTGATCGGTGGGGAATTCACCGATATCGTGGCCGGCGGACCAAACCTTTTCACCATCATTTGCGCGAATGATCACTGCCCGGCAATCAGATCGTTCACACTCGTTGAAAAGTTTGAGCATGTGCGAACTGAACGATGCTGAAAAACGATTGCGGTGCGCATGATCATTCATGGTGATGATGGCAATATGGTTTTCAGTGCTTAACTCAATTATGTTCATAGCCATGTCCAAATCTTATTTGCCTTGAAAATCTGGAGAACGTTTTTCATGGAAGGCGCACAGGCCTTCCTGAAAATCTTGCGATCGAAAAGTTTGACGGCGAAGGAATTGGATGTGCTCGTAATCATCTGGAGCGAGTGCGAAAGCATCCGCGAGCATCCGCATCTCGGTCTTGAGCACACGGATACAAAGTGGCGCATTCGCAGCAACAATCTCAGCAAGATCAATTGATTCGGCTCGCAAATCTTCGAGTTCAACCAGACGATTGATCAATCCGAAACGATGTGCGGCTTGAGCAGTAATCGGCCGGGCAGTCAGAAACATCTCTTTGATAATGTGGAGTGGTAGCGCATGGAGGAAGTGAGCAACGCCGACAGTGTTGTAAGGTAAACCGAGCTTGGCAGGGGTGATGGCAAAAGTAACATTAGTTGAAGCAACAATGAGATCGCTGCTGACTGCGAGGTCGCAAGCGCCCCCCCAGACGGTGCCGCCGATTTCGCAGATGACCGGAAGGCGACAATGTCGGATGACACGAAGGAGCTTGCCATAGGGCTCGTTCCAAGTGACGGGGTCTTGTTTGTCTGTGGGGATTTCGCGAATGTCGTGGCCGGCAGACCAAACGTCGGCATCATCGTGAGCACGGAGGATGACAACACGGACGTGCTGTTTTTCACAGGCATCAAGTGCATGAAGAATACCATCAATGAGTGCAGCAGAAAGGCAGTTGCGATGACGAAGATCGTTCATCGTGATGGTGCCGATATGGTTTTTGATTTCAAGCTCAACAAGGCTCATGATGTGGAATCATAGGCCAGTGATCGCGATTGGATCTAGTGATGCTTGACCGATCAATATGAAGCGAAGATTTATCGGTGATGATTGTGTTATTGGGCATAAAAAACGCCCGCGCAGTTTCGCACGGGCGGCAATGTATCTGCCTCTATCTAATCGACGATTAGACGTCACGAAGTGGATTCATAACCAATCCTGTGGCGAGTTTAGGAAAAAAGTATGTCGATTTGGGCGGCATTACTTCGTTGGCCAATGACACGTCCATAACGGATTGGAGCGGAGTGGATTGCATGATAACACCAAGGCGAGGCTGATCGCCGGGATCTTTCTCTTCACAGAGCGATTTAAAATCATTGATATCCGCTGTGTATTTATAAGAAAGTTTTTCACCTTGTGGGGCAAACTGTGGTGTAAGGATTTGATCGACAAGTAAGTGCTGAAGAATAGCAACGTCAAGCTCCCGCCAAACAGCGGGCTTATCCGCATGTGTCTTCACAAGTGGGTCTGCATCGTTTGTGGCGAAAATGTAAGCGGATTCTGTCACAGGATCGTAAATCCCCATGTCATGATGGCCGCCAACACCACCCGACAATTTCGGCAGAATCATCTCAAGATCACCCAGTTCATCTGCGGAACATTCCGCCGCACGAATGACCACATCATCACGCTTAGCCATGGTATGAATGAACGCTTCCATGTTGAAGTTTTTCATACCTGTGATGATGCGGTGCGTGGGAAGGACGATCATGCCGGGATCTTCAGCAGCAACAAGGACAAACAAACAGTTGGCGGCAAGTGCGTTGCCCGGATTGTCTTTGTGATATTGAAGCGCAGTCGTGTAGCGATGGTGACCATCTGCAATGTAGACAGGCGAAGCTTCAAAAAAGGATTGAAGCGGTGTAATGATGCTAGGGTCTGTGATGGTCCAGATGCGATGGATAACGTTATCGTTGGGAGTGGTGCCGGTGAAGGAGGGGGCGCTGTTGTAGATGTCGCCAAGTTGATTTGCGACTTGTTTTTTTGGATCAGCGTAAATCCCAAAGATGGGAGAGAGTTGAGACTGAGTAGCGGCCATAAGTTTATAACGATCGTCGATGCCACCTTGAATGGTCATCTCATGTCGGAAGATGCCGTTGGGTTGATTGAAGTCTTGCAGGCCGAGGGCAGTAAAAATACCGCGACGCTTAAAGGTTTGATCTTTAACGGTGTACTCTTGTTCATAAGCATAGATGGCTGGATCATCAGACTGCGTGAAGATGCCCTCATTGATCCATGACTGAAAGGTTTGCGCGGCAGCTTCGTAGGCAGTGTCGGGACCAACGGTTTTGGGCGGCGTCACAGGAAGATCGACAGCCACGATGTTATGTGGATCTTTGGCGAGTAGGTTCTGTTTCGGGCCTTCATCAAGCACGTCATAAGGCGGGGCGATTCGGTTGGAAATATCGTTGCCAGCGAGAACGCCGGGAGTAGTTGTGGAATAAGTCAGGGCACGAATCGGTTGTATCGTTGGCATAATCGGAGATCCAATCCGGTTTGGGATGAATGTTTTAATGACGGATTGCCCGACGTGTGGGCTTGCGGCTGGATGCGGTTTGTGGGTGGTGGTGAACAGGCAGCACTAGCGTAACGTGGCAAGTAAGCTGCTGCGAATTCCGGGAGATGACAGGAGCACCCAAGCCATGGCTGTGCAAAACGAACGATTTCATGTTTGCGCGTAATTGACACATCTGTCGTAAGAACTGAACACTGGTGTAGTTAGATAAGTGTAGGTCCTAGAAAACGTGGCACTGCGGTTGCGGGATGTCTAGGCGATCTACCATGACATTCATCGAACAAGACATACCAGACATCTGGTGAGGGAAGAGTTATGACCAGGAAACAAATAAAACAACCCAAAGTCGAAGCAAAGCCCAAGGTGCAGTATGCGTATATCCGCAGTCGCCAGCTAGAGTTAGCACGAAAAGGCAAGGTGATTGAATCGGCAAAATACGCCACACTGGCCGCAGAAATACGCGGTAACCAGAAGATGATTGCGTAGAACCCGCAACTCTCACATTTATCGGGATTTATGTCTCGATGATAGTGACATGATTCTGTTGCGCCTGATGAAAATATAGTTAGGGAAAAACGAAGACGAAAAGCGCCCGGTAGTTGCCGAGCGTTTTTTTGTTGTGTCCAGGGAAAGACATATTATTGCCTTAAAAGTGCGATTGATCCCAAGATCATTTCGTAGAAGCGAGGCTGAAAGCAAGCATAGGGTGGGTGGAATTTAGTCACATGACATTTGATTCATGTAGCTACGACGGTAATCTCTAATCGCCATGACGAAATTAACAGTCCCTATTATGGTTCAGAATATTGAGCACGCTCACAGCTATGCGGCAAAAGCAGCAGAAGCAGGGGCCGACCTGGTCGAGTACCGCATTGATCTTTTCACAGAAGATGCCAAAGCGGTGACAGAGTTGGTGGTGGAAAGCCCCCTGCCCTGCATCGTGACATGCAGACCAACATGGGAAGGCGGACTTTATGATGGGGATGAGGATGCAAGAATCGCTTTCTTAGAGCATGCGTGTGTAGGGGTGAGGAAGCCCGCATATATTGATCTTGAACTTGTGGCGTATGAGCGGTCGGCGAATCTGCGTTTGAAGATCAAGGGTGTGGTGGACCATGCGGAGCAGGTGAAGGGGATTGATACGGGATTGATCCTGTCGTCGCATGACTTTGAAGGACGACCAAAAGATTTACTGCAGCGTGTGGCAAAGATGGCCGAGGCAGAGCTTGGACGAGTGATTAAAGTTGCGTGGGCGGCGAAGAGTTTGCGCGACAATCTTGAAGCATTTGAGATTGTGCAGGGAAATTATAAGCCGACGATTGCACTATGCATGGGCGAACATGGCTTAGCTTCACGAGTACTCGCGAAAAAATTTGGGGCGTTACTGACGTTTGCAACATTGAGTGATGAAGGGACAGCACCCGGACAACCGACGGTTCAAGCGATCAAGCATGTTTATCGCTGGGATAAACTGAATGAGAAAACAAAAGTATATGGGGTTATTGGCGAACCCGTGGGCCATTCGCTGAGCCCTGTGATTCATAACGCAGGGTTTGAAGCGGTAAATTTTGATGGTGTGTATCTGCCGATGCCGATCGAAAAAAGTTATGAGAGTTTCAAAGCAACAGTGGGGAGTTGGATCGATCAGAAAGACCTTGATTTTAAGGGTGCTTCGGTCACGATCCCACACAAAGAAAATTTGATCCGGTTCGTGAAAGAGATGGATGGTGAGGTCGAGCCACTTACCGAGCAAATCGGTGCGGCGAATACACTTGCAGTACGTGACGATGGCTCACTATATGCATGTAATACAGATTATGCTGGAGCGTTAGACGCGGTGTGCGGCGGATTGGGGATTCTGCGAGATGATCTTGCGGGCAAATCGATTGGACTCATCGGTGCGGGCGGTGTGGCAAGAGCGATCATTGCGGGATTCGGCGGGCAAGGCTGCGATGTGCAGATCTATAACCGAACCATGAGCAAGGGTGAAATATTAGTAGAAGAACTTGGTGTCTATGCGATAGATAGAGGCGGCAGCATTATCGCTGCAGGGCTGGATAAGTTGATGCAGTCGGATTGCGATGTGTACATCAATTGCACCCCGATCGGCATGTTACCCAAGATTGATGCTTCACCGATGGAAGGATTCGCATTCAAACAGAATATGATTGTGTTTGACACTATTTACAATCCTGCCGAGACGAAACTGCTCAAGGATGCAAAGGCAGCAGGCTGTAAAACCATTAGCGGAATGGACATGTTTGTAAATCAGGCGGCGCCACAGCTTGAGCTTTGGACTGGACAAGCGGGGCCAATGGATGTGTTTCGAGAAGCACTAAAAAACAAACGTTAATTTACCATCAAGCATATGTTTGAAATTGCACCGCGTTTGGATGATGACGGATGATGGGTTTGCCCTGTGGCGGGAAAACAACGCCAACAACGTCAATACGCAACGGGGTGGTTTGCCAATCATAGTGATATTGCTTCATGATGGCGATCGCAAGCTTGCGAAGCTTTGCCTGCTTAACATGATCAACATGTAGCTCAGGTGGAGTCATGTCCGCAGTAGCTGACGCAGAAGATTTCACTTCTACAATCACCAAAGCACCTTCATTAGATCTCACAAGTAAATCGACTTCACCGACTGAGAGATGGAGATTACGAGCCAAGATTTTATATTTCTGCGATTTAAGATATCGGGCAGCCTGCTTCTCGCCGCGCCGGCCAATCTCTTGATCATGGTTACGTGAGATAGAGCGCGTAAACGGCCACATGAGCATACGCCTAACCGTTGATTAGATGAACACGTTCAAGATTCAGGAGCCGCATAACGGTTCATCACAATCTGAACGAGCTTCTTAGACATTTCGACAGGGTCAGAAAAACTTCCGTTCTGGTAAAGCTTCATCATGTACTGATTTTGACGAGTCAGATATTGCTGGTGACGCAATTCATTCTGAATCTCCATCTGTACATCACGGAGGCTTTTTCGCTGTGCCTGATTGAACTTCTCAACATATACAAACCAGTAGTTTTTTCCGATTACTATAGGCTCAGGCGTAAATTCGCCTTCCTTAAGTGTCTGCAACGATTCGTTCAGAGAAGCGAGGTCTTTGCGGAGCGGCTCATCACCTTCTAGGTCTTTGAGTTGCCCTTTACGAAACTTCATGAACGTGTTGCTTTCACTGGAAGCGAGCGCGATAAAGGATTCGCCATCTGCAAGTTTTTGCTGAAACTCATTAGCAAGTTCAGGGGTCGCCACGCGAATCATGCGAACATCACGCTTGACCGGTGGATTGTACTTTTCCGCGTGATCACGATAGTAGCGTTCAACATCTCTTCGCGACACACTGATGAGTGAAAGAAGTTCTTCATCGATATGTTTTTGGATGACAGCTTTCTTGCGATGATCTTCGAGAAGCTCTTCCAGAGACTTACCAAACTCTTCATGGACTTTTTGATCCGCAAGTGAATAAGAACCTTGCCCGTAGGTACGAAGAAGTTCTTCACGACGGGTATTGATGAACATTTTCAGGCCGTATTGCTCGTTCTCATTGAGTGAACGCTCGGCTTCGCCGTAAAGTAGTGTGTCGTCAATAATCTCGCGAACACGTTGCTGCACACTCGCAATCGCGCGGCGATAAAAATCTTCACGGGTAGCAGTACGAGAGATGGTCGAAAATTCTTCGTGTAACGGTGCAAGTACATCATCTGCGTAGATGGCATTGCCATTGATTTGACCGATCATGGCATTGATAACGAGTGAGGATTCTGCAGGATTTACATTTTCGTTAGCAGCAAGCGTCTGAGCACGTTCACGTTCACGCTCACGGTACTCTTGCTCGATGGCGGTGAGATCCTCAGCGGATGGCCCGGTGTCTTTATCAGCAAAAAAAGCGCATCCCACTAAGCTGAGCGAGATCGCAGAAATGGCAAGAATCGGAGCTGTTTTTTCCAGAATGGTCATGCGGAAAGTGTAAATCACGATGGGGTTACCTGCAATGGGGGGTGTTTAATTTAGATAGCATGACGCGAAAAATATAATCTCTTATTTAACATCAACTTGCCTTTTACATGCCATGCCCATATCGAAAAAGATCAACCGAGGCATACGCCTATCTGTATCGGCGATTCTGATACACCAAGGGCACAATCACATATATCAGTAATGTGATATTGTTTTTTTGCTGTCTTGATATATCATCTCCAACTTCCGCGAAACGAAGGCCGCTGACCAATGAACACACCCCTTGCTGCTGGTTACCACAAATTACCACCTCACACGACGAAACGAGAGCATGATATAGATCTTTTCATCAATCACATCGACTGGTAATAAGCAGGTACAAACTGCACTGCAACGAAGATCAGTTGTAAAAATCATACTGTAAAAAGATCATTTAAACTTTAAAAATAAAACACACTTTCATCCCTTTAAAAACAGCCCAGACGAAATCCATATCGCATTCAATGGATAATAATATCCCTTATAGGATTTAACGAGTTGAGCTTAAAAAGATCAGTGTTACACCGCATAAAGCTGCGTCATGTTCATTAGATTTTTTTAGAGTCTTTCGAAAAAAAAATATGTGCAAAAACCTGTGTGCGGATGTTTACAGGTTGCTTAATGAGAGTTGAAAACCAGAATCAAATCTCATGCAAGTAACTCATAAAATTGGGGTTTAACGCGATTGACAGGGGATTTTGTGTATTGCTGTTTCCAAAACAAGATGATCTACACATAGGCATCGTTGTTATGGAAGCGATACATGGTCGTGTTGACGGCGATCAAGGGATGATCGGTTACGTTTATGCGCATTGTCAGGCAGAAGATTTCACGTTATCCTCTGCGCCCAACACGGAGCGCAACCATGTCAAGCGCGATTAGTTAGAAGTCGTTACATCATTTGATCAGTCACAGGATTGCCTTGCCGCAATGCTGTTACAACTCGGCTGGTAGGGCATGCCAGAAAAGAACCAAAACCAACGATTTATGTTTCCCCGATGGGTGAATTACCTGCTTCCTTTGCTGGTGATTGGTGCTGTTGGGGGTGCTCTTTATGCACCGGTGATTGTGAACTATGGGTTTTCAGCGAAAACCTTGAATGTTGGCTATGCACCCGAGCAGCCGGTCCCGTACAGCCACGAACTACACGTGGGCGAGCTTGGCATTGATTGTAAATACTGTCATACGACGGTAGACAAAGCTGCATTCGCAGCGATCCCTCCGACCAGCACATGCATGAACTGTCATAGTAATCAGCCCAACGTCAACGGCGTGAAGAAGGGTAGCGTAAAGCTAGCCCCAGTATATGACAGCTATGCAACTGGCAAACCAGTGGAATGGATCAAGGTTCACGATCTGGCGGATTATGTGTACTTCAATCACTCGGCTCACGTGAACAAAGGCGTGAGTTGTGTGAGTTGTCACGGCCGTGTGGACAAGATGGAAGTTGTGGAGCAGGTGAAACCGCTCAGCATGAGTTGGTGCTTGGATTGTCACCGTGCTCCAGAAAAGCATCTGCGTCCTGTCGAGGAAGTGACGAACTTGGCATGGAAGCCGGCGGTTCAGGGGAATGAAACGGAAGAGGAAGCACAGCTTCGCATCGGTGAGGAGCTGGTGAAGAAATATCAGATTCACAACAAAGCCTATATGACGAGCTGCTCAACGTGTCACAGATAAAAGATCAACATCAGGATAAAGCTTTGCAGAACGAGCATGAGGAGCCAACGGGGGCGCGTTATTGGCGAAGCTTGGAGGAGCTTGCAGATTCACCGGAACTGCGTGAGCAGTTGTCGCAAGAGTTTGCAGGCGGGTATGAGCCAGACGAAGTGCTGTCGATGAGTCGGCGGCGATTTGTGCAATTGATGGCGGCAAGCATGTCTTTGGCGGGCTTGTCACTCAGCGGTTGTCGGCGGTTGCCTGAGGAGAAGCTTGCTCCGTTTGCAGCACGTCCTGTAAATCGGACGCCGGGCGGGTTACAGTACTATGCTTCAACCGTTGAACGTCAGGGCATCGCACAGGGTGTGGTTGTAACGGCTTTTGATGGCCGCCCCATTAAGATTGAAGGTAATGAGCTTCATCCGTTTTCGCTTGGCGCGACGGATGTCTTCACGCAAGCAAGCGTGCTGGAACAATATGATCCGCAGCGCACCCGATGGGTTTTCACCGGGAAGGGTGAAGGTCGTCGCAGCACATGGGGACAATTTGAAGGACGCATTGGCCAAAACATCAGCGCGGACGGCAGCGACCTTGCAATATTGAGCGAAGCATCAGACAGCCCGGCTGTGGCGATGATGCACAGCGAACTTTTGAAGAAGTATCCGAAAGCACAGTGGTACACATATGAAGCGGTGAACCGCGACAACTCGATTGCTGGCACGAAACTAGCGTTCGGGAAAGCGGTGCGTCCGGTGTATGACCTTTCTAAAGCGAAGGTCATTGCAACGCTAGATGCAGATCTAATCTGGGAGATGCCGGGCGCACTACGACATGCAAAGCAATGGGCCGCGGCACGTGACGGGGTGGATAAGAAAAACCACAAGACAAGCAACCGTGGCTACGCGATTGAATCGGGCTTTACGCAGTTCGGTTCGGTGGCAGATTATCGCTTGCCGGTGAAGAGCGGGAAGATCGCAGGGATTGCCAAAGGTTTGGCGGACCTGTTTCATGTGCAAAGCGGTGGTGCAAGTGTATCACTGAATGGTGAGACTGATTTTGTTCGGAAGCTTGCGAAGGACTTGAGCGAACATGCGGGTGAGTGCTTGCTGGTCGCGGGCGAATCGCAGCCAGCCGAAGTACACGCACTTGTGCATGCGATCAATGACAAGCTCGGCAACGTCGGCAAGACGGTCAGCTATGTGCAGGAACCCAATGCGGGTGACAACGTCGGCCAACTCCGCACGTTAACGGATCGCATGAGCAAGGGCAGCGTGCAAACGCTGTTGATCCTTGGCGGCAATCCTGTTTATGACGCACCGGCTGATATTGATTTCGCGGCTGGTCTTGAAAAAGTGAAAAACCCGGTGCACCTAAGCGTGTATCGCAATGAAACTAGTGCATTGTGCGAATGGCAGTTACCGCGTGCAACTTATCTTGAGTCGTGGGGTGACGGTCGTGCGTGGAATGGCCTAGTTAGCGTGCAGCAGCCACTGATTGAGCCGCTGTTTGATGGTCGCAGCGTGATTGAATTGCTTGCGATCGTGGGCGATTACAAGCACAAGGATGGCTACAGCATTGTGCGTGAATCGGCTGTATCTAATGGTTGGTTAGATGCGAGTTTGCCGGTGGTGCCATGGCAGACGATGCTGCACAAGGGAACGATCGCGGGCAGTGAGTTTACTGTTGAAAATGTAACCGCGAAAGCATCTGCATCTGTTCCGTCAACACCTAGCGGAAAATTTGAAATCAATTTTGTTTCGAGCAAGAACCTGTTGGACGGCCGGTATGCGAATAGCGGCTGGTTGCAGGAATTGCCGGAACCAATGAGCAAGATCACGTGGGACAATGCTGCGGTGATCAGTGTTGCAGATTCAAAAACGTTAGGCATTCATACTGATGGGCAATTGCTCAAGGTTGAGGTTGGCGGGAAGTCAGTGCTATTGCCGGCATATCGCATGCCAGGTCAAGCGAAGGGGACCATCTCGGTCGCACTCGGTTATGGGCGTCAAGAAAAAGCAAAAGCGACACTGAGTATCGGCAACGATGTCGGCGTGAATGTATATCCCTTGCGGACCAGCGCAGCAATGCACTTTGCTGCTGCCAACATTACCGCAACTTCAGACATACACGCACTCGCACTCACGCAGAACCACTACATGCTCGATGCGATCGGCATGAAGGGTAAGCGGGAACGTGTCGGCACGAAGCATCAAAGTGCTGCGATCATCCGCGAGTCAACAGTTGACGGTTACGAATCAAACCCGAACTTTGCGAACAGCCACGAGTTGAATCACTTTGGTAATGTGCCGTTGCAGTTATGGGAGCCGCCGACGACAAATAACGATGGCTCGCCAAGCTATGAGAAGGATAAGCAGGGTGTGTGGGGATCGAACGTGCCGGTAAACTTTACCGACACACATGCATGGGGCATGACCGTTGACATGAACAAGTGCATGGGTTGCAACGCCTGTGTGATTGCGTGTCAGGCGGAGAACAATATTCCAGTGGCAGGTAAGGATCAGGTGCTGATGCATCGCGAGATGCACTGGATCCGAACGGACCGTTACTTCAAGACCGATCCAAAGACTGATCCTGATGCAGAGAATCCGGAAATCGCGCACATGCCGATGATGTGTCAGCACTGCGAAAACGCACCGTGTGAACAGGTGTGTCCTGTGGCTGCAACGGTTCACGACAGTGAAGGCCTCAATACGATGATCTACAACCGCTGCATCGGCACGCGGTACTGCTCAAACAACTGTCCATACAAAGTTCGCCGATTCAACTATTTTGATTACCATTCGAAGAATCCGCGCGGGATGGCCAAGCCTTGGCTGAACATGCCAGATCAGCAACAGAACGACACCGTCAACGAAATCAAGAAGATGATGTTCAACCCAGACGTGACGGTTCGGATGCGTGGCGTGATGGAAAAATGCACGTACTGCACGCAGCGTATCACTCGTGAGAAGATCGACACGAAGAACGCATGGGCGCAGGGCATCACCAATGATGATCCAAAAGCACCAGGTAAACCGACGGTTGCCGTCGATGCGATCCAAACCGCCTGCCAACAAGTCTGTCCAACAGATGCGATCGTGTTTGGCAACTTGCTGAACAAACAGTCGCAGGTGACCAAGAACATGAGCGAGCCACGAACATATGGCGTGCTCACCGACTTGAACACACGACCACGTACGCAGTACATGGCGAAGATTCGCAATCCACAACCCGGCGATGCAAGTGAAGCTGCGGGTGGACATGCTGCACCAGAAAACGTGCACTAACTAGGAACAATAGGCTGCGATCGGTTAACGCAGATCGCAGTGATTCAAAGCTGTTTGATTCAGGGGATGAAAGTAAAACTTTGAGGTGTGAGCTTGCAAAAGTTCATCCTTCACGAGCTGATCTGAGAAGTTCTCAAGACCAGCGGGATAAACGAAACGAGAACCGCCCTGCCCTGAGTGGCACGGCAAAAGACTAATACGAGGCCTGAGATTCAATGTCATCGATCTCAACAAGCGCACATGAGTCGTACGAAAAGAACGTGAGCACCGATCCACGTGAGCGCGCGCCGCTGGTCACCGGCGGGCGGAATTTTCACGACGTTACAGAGATGGTCGATGGACTCACCCACGGCTGGCCTACCATCTGGTGGTGGGGCGCGTTTATGTTCTCCAACCTGCTGCTCGCCATCTTCGGCGGACTCATCGGTTATCTGATCGTGACCGGAACCGGCATTTGGGGGAACAACCAGCCGGCGGCATGGGGCTTCCCCATCGTCAACTTCGTCTTCTGGGTCGGCATCGGCCACGCGGGAACATTGATCTCCGCAGTCTTGTTCCTCTTCCGCCAAAATTGGCGTACCGGCATCAATCGTTTTGCAGAAGCGATGACGATCTTTGCGGTCATGTGCGCGGCAACTTTCCCCGGTATCCACGTCGGCCGTCCTTGGCTGGCGTATTGGCTGTTCCCGATTCCGAACCAGATGGACATGTGGCCACAGTTTAGAAGTCCGCTGCTTTGGGACGTGTTCGCGGTCGGTACGTATGCCACTGTCTCTACCTTGTTCTGGTACACGGGCATGGTTCCTGACTTTGCAACACTACGTGACCGTGCAAAAAATGTCGTCGCCAAGATTGGCTACAGCGTGGTTTCGCTAGGGTGGACAGGTTCAAGCCGTCACTGGCACCGTTTTGAAAAAGCATACCTGCTGCTTGCCGCACTGGCGACACCGCTGGTTCTTTCTGTTCACTCGGTTGTGTCGTTCGACTTTGCGGTAGCACAGCTTCCAGGTTGGCACACAACGATCTTCCCGCCGTACTTTGTAGCGGGTGCGATCTATGGCGGATTTGCAATGGTGATCACACTCGCTGTGCCCTGCCGAAAGATGTTTGGCCTCGAAGACATCATCACTTGGCGACACGTGCAGAACATGGCGAAGGTCATGCTCGGCACTGGCATGATTGTGTCTTACGCGTACGCCATTGAATTCTTCATTGCTTGGTACGGCGCGGTGAGCTGGGAAGTATTCGCGTTCCAGAACCGTGCGTTCGGACCATACAAGACCTACTTCTTCTTGATGGTGTTCTGCAACTGTATCGGGCCGCAGATCCTCTGGTTCAAGTGGGCTCGCAACAACGTGTGGACGATCATGTTCGCCGCGATGTGTGTGAACGTTGGCATGTGGTTTGAACGTTTCGTCATCATCGTCACCAGTTTGGTGCGCGACTACCTACCGTCGAGCTGGGACTTGTTCGTGCCGACATGGGTCGACATTTGGATGTTCATCGGTTCGTTTGGCTTGTTCTTCACGATGTTCCTGCTATTCCTGAAATTCTTGCCGACCTGTGCGATGGCGGAAATTAAATCTGTGATGCCAGAAGCACATGCCCACAGCGGCCCGGGCGGTGAATCGATGGGATCAGAAGGCCGTTCGGACTACCAACCGGACGCCTAAGCGATGGTTAGACAATCGCCTGTCAAAGACGTGTGTGTTTTCGGACACGCCTGTGTAGGAAGACGGGGAAATGGCGGGAGAGGGAGATCGCATCTTCTGAGCGAAAGCTTGGGTCAGATGCATTTGAAAGTGATGTGTAGCACACAAACGTGCTACAGGAAATAGATTCTCGACTGAATGTTCAGTCGGCTAGCAAAGGGTTTGCGACAAACCCGGGTGATCGAGTCAGAGATATGAGCAACGACACCGCACACAAACCAAAAGAAACGCCACCCGCGCGCGTGGTCGGACTCATCGGCGAGTTTGATGACGTCGATGTGATCATGAACGCAGCCAAGAAGACCCGTGATGCGGGCTTCAAGCGTTGGGATGTTTACTCCCCGTTTCCGATCCACGGCATCGACCCTGCAATGGGGATCAAACCGACGATTCTGCCTTGGCTGGTCCTCGGCATGGGCATCACCGGCTTCACCGTCGGGATCGTTCTCACGATCTTCGCTATGTCAACCGACGTTAAGATCCCATTTATGCCTGGCTCGGAAGTCATTGGCTACCCGTTCATCATTTCGGGCAAGCCGTTTAATAGTCTCCCGGCCTTCATACCGGTGATCTTTGAACTCACGATTATGTTTGCTGCATACACTGCGGTCTTTGGGATGTTCCTGCTGAACCGCTTGCCGATGTTGTACAACCCGCTGTTCAAGATTGATCGGTTTGCCCGCGCAACCGACGATCGATTCTTCATTGGAATCGACCACAAGGATGAACAGTTTGACCGCGAAAAAACCGAAGCGTTTTTGCGTGAGCTTGGTGCGACGGCCATCGAAGAAGTCGTCGATTAATCTGCTGAATAGAAGCAAGGATCTGGAAGCGTGAAAAAGCTGATCCAAAATTTGATTGAAGATATGTACCTGCCACGGATGCCGTTCTGGATGATTGCGATCATTGTGGTCAGTGTCGTGGCGAGCTGGGTTCCGTTGGCGTTTATTGCCAGAGGCCGCACCGTCACCTCAAAAGAACCCGCCATCCGTATCTTCCAAGACATGTATGTGCAGCCGCGATTTGATGCGCAGCGTGTGAATCCAATTTTTGCCGACCAACGCTCAATGCGGCTGAACCCGGCGGGCACTGTGTCACGTGATCAAATCATCGGCGACGACCACTTCTCGCTCGGATATGAAACTGATGCAAATGGTCGTCCAGAACTTGCAGAACCGACAGAGGCAGGCGGTCCTTCATTGCCAAAGTATTACGACGGCTATCCTGAGCGCGTGGATGTCGATCTTGTTTTTGTGAAGCGCGGCCAAAATCAGTTTGCCACCTTCTGCACACCATGCCACGGTATTGATGGTCTCGGCGGCGGTGCGGTGAATGAACGCGCAACCATGTTGGCAGGCCTTGATGGCAGCACTACGACCTGGGTCGCAGCCTCCAACTTGCTGGACCTTGATCCGACCACAGGTCAACTTAAATATGGTGAAACAGCTTATCCCAACGGTCGTCTGTACAACACCATTGCCAATGGTATCCGCAACATGAAAGGCTATGGTGACCAGATCACGGTGGAAGACCGCTGGGCGATCGTAGCTTATGTTCGTGCGTTGCAACTAAGTCAACGTGCGACCGAAAAGGATGTCCCGGTCAGCGAGCTGGGCAACCTGCCTGAATAAAACAACGAGACGGTTTGGCGTTGGAGATCGCTGAACCGCTCGGGGAATGGGACGGGGATTTGGGGCTGGCGACCACGCGAGAGCCAGCAATTGTTCAGCAGTCTGGTAAATCGGCCTGCTGGGATTGACCTCAAGCAACAAGTAGTGATGACAACACCATGTGTCACCTGCGAGTAAAGCAAGAGGTACGAATGATTCGCAACGAACGTGTTTCGTTGCCAGTAAGCGAAAGTGATGGAGCAGAACTGTGGCTGAGCACGGTGAATATCTGAGCCCAATCGACGCCGAACCGATCGGCTCGAAAGCAAACAAAGCGGCAAACATATGGATTGCCCTTGGTGTGATCGGTCTTGTGGTCGCGGTCGTCTTTGCAGCCATGTCTGAAAGCGGATGGCGTGAGTTCAAGTTCGCCTACTTGGCGAGCTTTGCTTACGTGCTAAGCATCGCGCTAGGAGCGTTGGCGTTTTTGATCCTGACTCACTTGTTCCGCGCAGGCTGGAGCGTGGTTGTGCGCCGTCCTGCGGAATCAATTGCGAATACTTTGCCGCTTCTATTGATCTTGTTCCTACCAATCGCAGGTTTTGTCGCCAGCCAACAAGGCGATCTATTCCCGTGGGCGGTGCCTGCATCCGTCTGGCATGAAGCCGCAGCTGGTGGCCATGCCGCCGTGACTGAACATAATGACGTCACATTGCAAACCGTCGCCAATACTGCAGGCGCTGAAGCTGGTGCACATGCTAAAGAAGCCGAGGGCCACGACGAAGCCCCTCTAAACCCAAGCATGATGCTCGCCAAACGTGCATATCTAAACCCGACCTTCTTTATTGTTCGCTGGGCGGTGTTCTTTGCGATCTGGATTCTTGGCGCACGTTTCTACTGGCGTAAGAGTACCAAGCAAGACGAAACCGGCGACCATACGCTGACTAACAAGATGGAAGGGTGGTCACCGATCAACACGCTGATGTTCGCGCTCACGATCACCTTCGCTTCGATTGATATTTTGATGAGTCTTGAGCCGCTTTGGTTCAGCACTATTCTTGGGGTGTACTATTTTGCCGGCGCATTCATGGCTGCCATGGCGATGATGATTGTTTTCATCATGATAGCTCACAAAATGGGTGTACTTGTCTCAGTCAACAAAGAACATATGCATGATCTGGGGAAGCTGCTGTTTGCCTTCGTGTTTTTCTGGGGCTACATCGCTTTCAGTCAGTACATGTTGATCTGGTACGGCAACCTTCCGGAAGAAACCATCTGGTACGAAATTCACGGTGCAACCATGGTCCCCGAAAAAATCACCGGCTGGACCACCGTGTTCTTCATCCTTGTCGCATGCAAACTGCTGATCCCGTTCGTCGGGCTGCTCTCCAGACACGTCAAGCGTAACGCCAAAGTCCTCGCCTTCTGGGCGGTGTGGCTGCTGGTCATGAACTACATCGATATCTGGTGGTTTATCATGCCGATCTTCGATGAGCATCACGTGGTCCTTGGCCCAATCGAAATCGGTACTGCCATCGGCATGTTCGGCCTCGTCCTTGGTGTCGCGCTCCGCAACTTTGGCAAACACGCACCAGTCCCAGTCAAAGACCCACGCCTCAACGATTCACTCGGTTTCCACAACATCTAACCCCCTGCCCTAAACCGAACTTTTAGCGAGAACCCGATATGTCCGCTGAACTTGAACAAGCAAAAATTGAAAACCGCGACACCTATGTTGGCGCACTGATCACCATTGTGATTGCTGGCGTCCTTCTGGTGTTGATCATCTTCGTTGGCATGACCGCGTGGTTGCAAACCGAAATCAATTACGTTCAACAAGATCGCAAAATTAATGTTGTGAACACTGAACTGGATAATCTGCGTACACAACAAACAGCCAACATCACGCAGTACCGTGCTGTCAATCGTCAGGAAGGCTTATATGCCATCCCAATCGACAATGCGATGAAAATAGTCGTGGAACGTAACCGCAAGAAGTAAAAAAACTGATTGTAAATCTGGAGTCCTAAACCGCTGAAATGAAGAACACATTGCTTCGCCAATTCGGATTATGCCCAAGCAAGCTCATTACCGTGCTTGCTCTGGTTGTCTGTTTGGCCGGTCAATCTTCAGCTTTTGCGCAAGGGTATTACTCCAACTCGGGCACCGTGCCACTCAAATCTCAACTCCCCAAAGAATTTGAAGAAGCAACGCTTAACGAAAAACTTGGCGACACCATCCCGCTCGATCTAAACTTCGTCAATGCTTCGGGCAAAACTGTCCCGCTTCGTGATTACTTCGCCGATGGCAAGCCAGTCATCCTGAATCTGGCCTACTACGAATGCCCCATGCTTTGCGGGTTACTCTTGCAAGGTTTATCCACAGGCGTCAAAGATTTCAACTGGGCGCCCGGCGATCAGTATCGCATCATCACACTCAGCTTCGATCACAACGAAACGCCTGCACTTGCTGCGGCCAAGAAAGATAGCACGCTCAGCGTCCTTGAACGTGATGACATCGCCGGAGATGGCTGGGTCTTCCTCACCGGCAACGAGGAGAACATTCACAAGCTCACCGATGCGGTCGGATTCAATTTCCGATGGATCGAAAGTGAAAAGCAGTTCGCACACCCCGCGGCGATCACATTCCTTTCTCCTGAAGGAAAAATCACACGGTATCTCGCTGGCTACAACTACGAACCGTTCCAGCTCAAATCCGCATTGATGGAATCTTCCAACGGCTCGGTCGGCAGTGCGCTGGATTACCTCGTGAACGTATGCTTTCAGTACAACAACCACGCTGGCAAATATACGCTGGCCGTCACTTGGATTATGCGGACCGCGGGCTATGTCACGATGCTTATCGTGGCAGCGGTAATCGGTATCCTGCTATTAAGAGAGTTTCACAAGCGGCGTCAGGAGCAGCCTTCGGGCGATGCTTGAGGCCTTAAAAACGCGCAAGATTAAGAGTAACAAAGATGATCAGCATCCTTGCACAAACAGCAACAAAAGGCATCTCCATGCCGGCCCCCGTCTCCACCTATGCCGGTGAAGTCGACTGGCTTTGGAACGTCATCACCTGGGTCAGTGTGTTCTTCACCGTGCTGATCGCCGGCGCGATGATCTTCTTCATCATCAAGTATCGCCGCCAGACACCTGACGACCAACCCCACGCGCACACACACAACACCGCGCTTGAAGTCACATGGACCATCATCCCACTCATCATTGTGCTGATGATTTTTGTCTGGGGGTTCCGCGGTTTTGTCGGCATGGCCACCCCCCCTTCCAACAGCTATGAAGTCCTCGTCACAGCCAAGAAGTGGAGCTGGATTTTTACCTATCCCAACGGCGCGAACTCTGATGTCCTTCACGTGCCTGCCGACCGTCCAATTAAACTGATCCTCGAATCTGTTGACGTGATTCACTCCTTCTATGTTCCTGCTTTCCGTACCAAGAAAGACGTCGTGCCTGGCCGGTACAACGAAACATGGTTCGAAGTTAAAGGTGATCGCAACGGAATTACCGCTGAAAATCCCGGCGAATATGATCTGTTCTGTGCCGAGTACTGCGGCCGCGACCACTCACGCATGACCACCAAAGTTGTCGTGCACACACAGGAAAGCTTTAACAAGTGGCTTGAAGAGGCATCCAATCCTGCGGCAGGCCTTACCCTTCCTCAGTACGGCGAAAAACTCTACAGAAGGAATGGCTGTAACGCTTGCCACTCCATCAACGGCTCCGCCATCGCCAATGGCGGGCCAACCTTCAAGGATCTCTTCGGCTACCCGCAAAGCCTCAAGAACGGTACCACTGAAATCGCCGACGACAACTTCCTTTACCAAGCTATCAGTCAACCCAACAGCCACGGCATCGTCGGCTATCAGCCCATCATGCCTGCCAACCGTTTGAAGCAAGACGAGATCACCGCGATCATCGCCTACATCAAATCACTCAGCGACAAATATCAGCCAGAAGGTGAGCCCGCTGAAGAAGGCGCAAGCGAAAACACCGTTGAAGCTCCCGCGACTGAGTAAAAACAAACCACCGCTGTCACCCGGTTAACACCGCATGACAGCTTTTGAAAACACAGCCTTTGCAGTCAGTCCAACGTACCCCCCTGCAAAGCAAGACATAAACCTGACCCGCACGTGATCGATCTCGTTCACGCATCCGTAAAACCTGCAGGTCAGACGAAGCATGATTTGAGGAACCGCAATGTCGGCTACAAAAGAGAGACCCACCGATATTTTCGGCAAGCCCGTCGACGACGAGCACAACGATAACTACCTGACCCACTCCAAAGGGATCTTCAGTTGGTTGTTCACGCTGGATCATAAGCGCATCGGCATCATGTACATGATCTGCGTATTGACCTTCTTCCTGGTCGGCGGACTCTTTGCCGTCGTCCTGCGGACCATGCTGGCCATGCCCATCGCAAACGTCGGCAACTACCCCGAAATGACCCGCGACAACATCCAAGCCATTGTTGCGGCGCAAGACATGACCGTCCCTGACGATCTGCTCATGATGGTCGCTCCTGATGCACCGGAATCCACGACCAGCGGTATTCTCCTCAATCAATCCGAAAACCAGTACGACGAAAATGGCAAGTACGTCGGCCCTTCACTTACCGACGATCAGATCAAAGAAAAACTCGAAGCATTCAAACTCAATGCCAAAGGCAACACCGGCAATCTCGTCACTGCTGAAGCACTGATCGCTGCACGTACGGATGCTGAAGCCAAACTGAATGGCAAACTCGCCACCAACAATGATTTTTACAACCAGTCCTTCACCATCCACGGTGCGGTCATGGTCTTCCTCTTCATCATCCCCGCCATTCCAGCCATCATCGGTAACTTCGTTTTACCACTGATGCTTGGTGCGAAAGATGTTGCTTTTCCTCGACTCAACCTTGGATCGTGGTACTGCTACATCGGCGGTGCCATCTTCTTCCTCTGGGTCTTGCTCAAAGGCATCCTTAACATCCTCATCCCATCACTCTTCGCGGAATGGGGCGGCGGTGGCCTCGACACTGGCTGGACCTTCTACACACCCTACTCTCTCGAATCTAACACTGCCGTGATCGCCGCAACCGCCGGCGCATTTGTACTCGGCTTCTCCTCCATTCTCACCGCAGTGAACTTCATTGCTTCGATCCATTTACTACGTCCCAAGGGAATGAACTGGTTCCGTATGCCGCTCATGCTTTGGGCGCTCTATGCAACTGCGGTCATTCAGATCCTTGCCACACCCGTCCTCGCCATCACACTTCTCCTGCTCATCGCAGAGCGAGTTTTTGGCGTCGGCATCTTCAACCCCGAAATGGGCGGCGACCCCGTGCTCTACCAGCACTTCTTCTGGTTCTACTCGCACCCTGCTGTCTACATCATGATCCTGCCTGCGATGGGTATTGCTTCCGAAGTGATCTCCGTCTTCAGCCGCAAGCATATCTTCGGCTACGCCTTCATTGCCTGCTCATCCATGGCCATCGCCATCCTCGGCTTCCTTGTCTGGGGGCACCACATGTTCACCTCCGGACAGTCCGCACTGCTTAACGGCGTCTTCTCCATCATTACCATGACCGTCGCCATCCCATCCGCGATTAAAGTCTTTAACTGGCTTACTACCATGTATAAAGGCTCCATACGGCTCGACACACCCATGCTCTACGCCATCGGTTTCATCTGGCTATTCACCATTGGTGGCCTCACTGGTGTCTACTGTGCAACACTTTCCGTGAACCTGCACATCCACGACACCTACTTCATCGTAGCCCACTTCCACTACGTCATGGTCGGCTCCACCCTCTTCGCATTCCTCGCAGGCATGCACTACTGGTGGCCGAAAATGTTCGGCAGAATGTACTCCGAAAAATGGGGACGTATTGGATGGTTCCTCGTCTTCGCTGGCTTCAACATCACATTCTTCGTCCAGTTCATCATGGGCGCACTCGGGATGCCACGCCGCTACGCAACCTACAACCCTGAATTCCGCATCTGGCATCATGCCTCCACCGGCGGATCATACCTCCTCGCCATCGGACTCTTCGTCGTCCTCTTCGTGTGGATCTACTCGCTCCGCAAGGGTCGCCAAGCTCCCGCCAATCCATGGGGTGCAAACACCCTCGAATGGCACACGATCTCTCCCCCTCCGCACGCCAACTTCGATCACGCACCGCCAACCACCGATCCTTATGACTTCACTCATTGGCGGTATAACGAAGCCATCGCCGGCTACGTTCTAAACGAAGCTGACGAACCCGAAGAAAAAGACGCCATCGCCCGCACCGATAGCTAAGGCGATAAAACAAAATTCATCAGTCGCTGGTTAACGCCGGCTACTGATCTTCAAAACTGAAACATTGACGTTCATGGCCCACGCACGAGGAGCGACCCGTCAGGCAACCGTCACGGAAACAAGATCAATCCTGTTTCCATCGCCGCCCTCCCCTGCCAAGCCAGACTAAAGATGAGATTGACCATGGCGCACGCTGACGAACATCACGATCCTTACTTGGCGCATCATTTTGATTCGCCCCTGCAGCAGTACAGCTCTGCCAAGCTCGGCATGTGGGCTTTCCTCGCAACCGAGGTCCTCATGTTCGGTGGGCTCTTCTGTGCATACGCTGTCTACCGCGGTACACACCCCGAAGTCTTCCTCTACGCGCACCATTTCCTCGACACCACCCTTGGCGCAACCAACACCGTTGTTCTCCTCGCTTCTTCACTCACCATGGCATGGGCAGTCCGCTGTGCGCAGCTCGGACAAAAATGGCTCCTCACCGTCATGCTCTTCCTCACACTCCTCGGTGGTGTCGGCTTCATGGGCATCAAAACCGTCGAGTACACCTCTAAATACCAACACGCACTCTGGATCGGCGACACCAACGCTTTCTATTTCAAGTCTGACAATTACAAAAATCCCGGCGAACTCGAACACGCTGTTGAATATGGCAAAGCACATGCTGCGACCCCACCCGCCGAGGGCGATGAACATGCTGAAGCACAAGTCGCTGATGCCGTAGCTACCGACCAACTCGATGAGCATGCTGCCGAGACGCAAACACATGCCGACGCAACCGCGGAAGTTTCAAACATTACCAGCGCCTCTAGCGCTCCTGCCGGTCTCTCCGCCACTTTTGCGCAAGTTGCAGGTGATGCGGAAGCCTACGAACATCCCACCAAACAGCCCGTGCAGTTTGAAGACCTCACCCCTCGCCAACGCTCGCTGGTTTCTCAGTTCTTCCAGATCTACTACCTCATGACCGGCCTGCATGGCATCCACGTCCTCGTTGGTATGGCTTTGATCTTCTGGCTCTTTGTCGGATCCATCAAAGGCATCTACAACCCACGCAACTATACCCGCGTCGACCTCATCGGCCTCTACTGGCACATCGTCGACCTCATCTGGATCTTCCTCTTCCCCTTGCTCTACCTCATCCACTAACCAGCGCTTAGACCATCCTTCAACCCCCCAAACTTTCACCCTCTTCACCGAGGCAATCAATATGTCAGAACACGACCACAACCACGACGGACCACACGCAGTCCCACTACGAATCCTCTTTGCAGTCTTCATCGCATTGCTGATCCTCACCGCGCTCACCGTCGGCGTCACCAAAGTCGACCTCGGCGGCCTTAACATCTGGATCGCACTCGGCGTCGCCGCTGCAAAAGCCATCCTCGTCGCGCTCTACTTCATGCACCTGCGATGGGATGCCCCCTTCAACGGCCTCGTCCTCGCGTGCTCCTTCGTTTTCGTGAGTCTTTTCATCGGCTTCGCCCTCAAAGACTCACTTGAATACCAAAAGTTCTATGACCGACCCTACATTGTCGACACCCTCGAACCTCAATCTGTTGACGATATCGCTGTCCCAATCAATACCGACCACAATGCTGCCGAAACCCCCACTCATTAAGCCGCCTTATATCGCACAACCCACAAAAAACCACAAGCTCGCGGATGATTACCGTGAGCTTTCTTATTGGACAAATCATACGTCTCTACGCAACATCCCCTTCTGGCCAACCGCCGCCACCCACCCCTAAGATACACCATGTGAACAACATCCCAATCGAATCATGAGGTGATCCGTGCCTGACAAACAAAACCTGACCGGCAACCAACAACGTGACATCCGCCGCAAACCCGTTCCGCTTCGCACCGGCATCTTTGGCATGCGCATCTTTCTCATCTCTGTCGGCATGCTCTTCGTCGCCTCAATGATTGGCTACCTCATCTTCGATTACCAGATTCGCCAACCCTATGAAATCGTCACCACCACCGCGGAAGGCTCGCCCCAAAAAGAAACTGTCAACCCCGACATCCCCAACATTCATATGCCTCTCCTACTTTGGCTTTCTTCATTTATTCTCATCGCCTCCACTCTAACTATGCAGGCCGCCCTCAAGCACGTTCAATACCAACGTCTCCCGCAGTTTAAACGCATGATCAATATCACCCTCTTCCTTGCCATCGCATTCATCCTCGTTCAAACACCAGCTATGATCGAATTACTGGATCAACACTACAACTCACTTGCAGCAGCAGCCACACCCGACATCCCTTGGACCGGCAGACAGCTCGCGCTCTTCGGCTTCATCGTTTTTCTGATCGCCCTCCACGCCGCACACGTCATCGGTGGCCTCATCCCCCTCGCCGTCGTCCGTAAAGAAGCTTATCTCGACCGCTACGACCACGAACACTACGGCCCCATCAAATACCTCACCATGTACTGGCACTTCCTTGACGCGGTCTGGATTGTGATGTTCCTCACTCTCCTCGTCTCTGCTTAACGCAACACCCCTGTCTAATCCTCTATTAGATAGATATTAATCTAAGTGCGGCCCGCCATACCCCGGTACAAACGTATAAAACTGCTGCATCAAATCCGCCCCTTCCACCCCATCATCTATCATCGGGTCAAGAAACGCATCCATTTCAGCATAGTATGTCTCACGAATCGTATCGATATGTGTCAGCCGCGGTGATGTCGGTACCCAACCATGCGATCCATCCAAACGCAGCCCATTCGCAAACTTCCATTCATTGCCAATCCGCAAAAACCCGTGCCTGTTCGGCCTTTCCATTTCATGAAAAATCGGCACCTCTTCCTGATGTATCGTTTTGAAATGCAACTGCCGCCCCGATGGGAAGCTCTCCACCACATCCATGATGAAGGCCGCCTGCGATGGGTCTTCCAAATCCGCCAGTGATGCATCAAAAATCGATCGTGCACCACCCGGAAAATAATCCTCCCGGTGGATCTTGATCGCGTCCGCATTCCCACCGAGAAAAGCCGCATTCAATCCCGCCTCATCGTTCACCCCTTCCCCATCGGTCACTTCCCGCCACGTCTCATACCGGTCCATCATCGAGTCACGCTGAAACCGGACCATCCCATAGCCAAAGAACACCAACAGCGCGAACACCACAATCAAGAGCGGCATCACCATCACCGCTTCTGCCATCACACTCCCCATCTGCCGATGCAATCGTTCACGTTCCATGTTGTCCACCAAAGTATTTTTCATCATCATCCTCATAACTAATGGTGCAGCATCACATCTTCCAATGGCTCAACACTTCGCATGTACTTAAGCAGCTCCTCCAAACCTTCGTCACGCACCACCGGAATCTGCCTAAGTTGCGGCAACTCATCTTCCAATTGATCCACCCAATCCTTCATTCCTCCCACCGGCTCCAACCCCACATGCCACATCTGCGTCCACAGGTCAAAAGAATGATTGTTAAACACCCGCGCCTGAGCAAGCCCCACATGTTGATCATAAGATTGATTTTTATCGAATCGGCTTGGCCAGATCGCACTCTTATTCGGATGCCGCACGATACTCAGTAAATGCATCGAGTCCTGTGTTGCTTCATCACTCACATCAATCTTGTCATGATCAAAACCGATCGGCGCCGGCGATCGTTCATCATTCGGTGAAAACCCTGCGTACGGATCACGTACCTTCACCGGCAACCCCACATTCACCCCAACAAACATAAACACCGCACGGTAATACAATCGCTGCGCGACATATTCCCACTCACCTTCTTCGTTCCGTTGCCTCAGCGGCGGTAAATCAACCTCAGGATCACCGCCCCGGTCTGGTCCATCCGGATCGGTATACATCACATGCTGCCACTCCCACATATATGGTCCAAGCTTCCGCCAAATCGGTGCAGGATCTTTCGGATCAGGACTCACAAACATACGCTCCGGCGAGCCACCCGTTGGCCATACCCAACCCGGATAACGACGCACAATCGGAACCGGCGTGTTCCGCCGATCAACATAATTCCACGTCACACCACGCATCGATTCATTGTTTGGGCTCCCCGCTACCTTCGACTTCACCTCACACACCACAAACATCGTCTCGCGGATTTCTTTCTCTTCATCGTCCGGCTGCGGATTCAAGATCCGCTGAATATACTCATTGTCTCCATCGTGACTCCGCTCATTGTCACTGAGCATATCCGCTTCCCAGTCCGGCTTCACCAACAAAATGTCATCATTCACTTTCGGCCAAACATATCCCATTTTCAACCAACTGATCACATCTGCCCAATACCGCAGCCGATGATATCGCTTACTCGGGATCATTTGCATCATTCTTTCACGCGGCCCAAAGGTGCGATACCATTCCGGCGTGCGGCCCGAGTTCTCCAATGCATGCGGCCAATATCCAAGCCCACCCGAAAAATAAACCGGGTCCGCGTCCATCACCCGCCAACCAAACACCGTATCCCACGGCCCTCGTCGCTCTTCATCATGATCAACCTGTCCCAAACCGAGCGCCACCCGATCGCTCACAATCACCCGACTACTATCGTTCCCCGGCAGCATCCCTTTCTTTACTGGCCGTTCAAAATCATCAAAAACCCCGCGTTTCCAAGGCATTTCCTCCCACACCGGCAATAGCACACCTGTCCCATCTACACTATCCCGAATGTTTGCTTCCGCCGCTTCCACCGCTGCGGTCTGCGCACGTAGCGGTAAATCCTGCATGATCTTTTGATTCATCTGATCAAGTGATTCAAGCACTTGCCAGTAGCGACCTCGTCTTCGATCTGGCTCCACCTCACCCGTGTCGTAATGTGTTTGCTGAATCACCTCCAGCGCATTGTGACGAAGCTCATGATCCAAATCGGTGTAACGATCAAGATCCGCCCTAATATTGTAATCCCCACCATCAAGCTGCTCACGCTCATACATAATCTCAAGCAACTCTCGCACCCAATAATGACTCACACCCTGATTAAGCTGCCATCGAATTACATCACTCAATACATTCAGCTGCCCATGATCTTCTTCACCCGGATGGGTCACCACAAAATCAATCGCCTGCGGCATCGCATCTTCAACATTGATTGCGGCAATCACCCGAGTCATCTCTACATTATTCATTGCCACCGTGTTCATCGCCCGCGCCACTTCAGTGGCACCCGCTGTCACCGCCGCATCTGCTGCATTCTGCGTCACCACCTTCGCTTGCAAATTCCGTCCCGTATTGAACAGATAAAACACAATCGCACCCAACAACACGAGCGCCAACATCACCAGCACAATTACCACACCCCGCTCCCGCTCTCGGCCACGTATTGCCATAATATTCGTGCGTTGCTCTTTTCTCATGCTCACCATTCCTCGATCATCATCTAATTTCATAAATAGACGTTAGATGCCTTCATCACAATCAGTGCCGCTCACGGATAATACCGACCATAATCCCAATCACGACCCCAATAATTTCTTCGTTGAATACTGGGCCTCTCCGGTAAAGCCGGGTCAATCCCCTCATTCGTCAAACTCACATGCGCTTGCACCAACGCATACGCGCCCACCGCTCCTTCTTCCTCAAACCGCCCATCTGCAAACAATCCACGCACATACGGCACCGATAAATTCAATCGATGCACCACACGCACTGTTACCGCCTCACGCACCCCAGCTTGATAAAAGTCATCCTCCACCAGCTCAAACACCCGCCCTTCCTCATCCATACTGACCATCTCCAACATCTCGATACGTGTATTAGCCGCTGCGTATCGCAATCGTTCTCCCGCCATCCGCTCAACCCACACCGGTACCGGCCGCCCCAATAACTCATAATGCTCTTTTAAACCCGCCACAAACCCGTCAACATCAACACCCACTGTCGCCATATCTTCCGTCCACTTCCCACTCACGGATACCAAGCTCATCGCCGCTGCTCGCTTAATCGCATCATACTTTGGCCTCCGAAACTCTTGATTGAGCATCATCCAATTCCGATCTCCACCTCCTGCTTCCCGCGCATCCACCGGCAAGTACGTCACCGCACATCGTGTCGCATTGTAAGCCGCGTAATGCACAAACAGATTCCCCACCATTAACTGCATCACTTGCACCAGTAGTAACACAATGAACAACAACACCGGCAACACCATCACGAACTCAATCGTGATTGTTGCCCGTTCACCATCGGTTGATTTCTCTTTCTTTGCTTGCTCGACATCCATCTCGCCGCGCACTTTGCGATGATGCAAGCGGTAACTCCCCCTCAGCAAAACAACCAGCACACCCAAGCACGCGACAAACAACAGTAACAACATCACACCTTCGCTCGTACCAACCAGCGGCCGCCACCATACATATCCACTTCCTTCTGACAGCATTATGCTCCTTCGTGCATCAATCAGTCGCGCATCACGCCCTCACCCTTCCAAACATCTATCTGTTTATCGGCCCCCTATGCCCCAATCCTCCCACGCGCCCATAACTACACCGATAACACCAGCATAACGCCTCAGGCTCAAATCTCATTGCTTTTCTTTCAGTTACCATCAAACACATACACCTCACCTTACCACATCAACCCTTTGTTCCATTAAACCACACCATGTCATTTCTATACGAATTTCGTACCAAAATAATTATCTTGTACGAAATCATGACCACCAATCCAAAACTCGTGCAATCCATTTTTCAGTCTTGTATAATTATAATGATTGTAAAGAACCATCATGCCCCTGCAGGCAACGCGAGAACACGGTTCATATCATTCTTTTTACCCCACAGATGCCTCGGCATCGATGTAGGCTGCGCTCATATGGTTATTATCCGTCCCATCCAATATTCCGACCTAGATCAATTCATTGCACTGGTCAGCCAAGCTGATTTCGGCATGACCTCACTCACCAAAGACCCCGATTACCTCGAAAAACGCCTCTACGACTCTATCCGCGGTTTTGATCGCATTGACTACAAACCTACCCCCGGCGAAGCGTTTATGTTCGTCATGGAAGATATCGAAACCCGCAAAATCGTTGGCACCTCCGGCATCGTTCCCAAAGTTGGCGGCTTCGAGCCCTTCTACGCCTTCCGACTTAAAACTGGTGTCAATAAGTCAAACCTCCTCGGCATTCAAAAAGAAGTCCGCACACTCCATCCATACGCCGAACATAACGGCCCATGTGAAATCTGCTCACTCTTCCTTGATGAAAATTATCGCAACTCCGGCAATGGCCGCCTCCTATCCCTCTCCCGCTTCCTCTTTATGTCCGAACACCCCACACACTTCGACCCCGAAATCATCGCTGCCATGCGTGGCGTCATCGACGCCAACGGTCACTCCCCCTTCTATGACGCGCTCAGCCAACACTTCTTCGACATCGACTTCCTCGAAGCCTCCCGTCAATCCGTCTTCGACAAATCCTTCGTCGGCGAACTCATGCCTAAGCACCCTATCTACGCATCACTACTCCCACAGCATGCACAAGAAGTTATCGCCGACGTCCATCAAAACACCCGCCCCGCACTCAGACTACTCGAGCAAGAAGGCTTCGTTTTCTCCGGCCTCATCGACATCTTTGAAGCTGGCCCGATCCTCACCTGCCCACGCAACAAAATCAGAACTCTCCGCGAATCCTCCGAAGCCGTCATCGACAAATTCACAACACCCACCAACCGAGATGATCTCTACATCATCGCCTCCCACAAGCAAGGCTTCTGCGCCACATCCGCCTACATTGAAATCCTAAACGACGAGCACATCGGCATCGATCAACAAACAGCCAATGCCCTCGGACTTTCCCTCGGCGACTGGGTCCGCATCGCACCCATCCGCCCTCAAAACCAACCTAAAAAGAACCTCGCAGAATCTGAACCCACAGCCGGTTAAGACCCGATACAACCCCAATAACCCTATAAAATAAGTATTAAAACCATGACTCATTATTGCAATAACCAGTGGTTTGACGGCGATGGCAGCACCTTTAGCTCCACCGCTCCATACGAACAATCCGTCATCTGGACTGGCGAAAACGCCACCGAATCCGAAGTCGATCGCACTGTTTCCGCCGCACGCGCCGCCTTCCCGGCATGGGCCGACCTCTCCATTGATGCTCGCCTCACTTTCATCCAAACCTACAAAACACAACTCGAAGAAAATCGGCTCCACCTCGCGCGTACCATCGCCCAGGAAACCGGCAAGCCACTCTGGGAGTCCGATCAAGAAGTCGGTGCGATGATCGGCAAAGTTCAACTCTCACTCGACGCTTCTAATGAGCGCTTAGGCGAACAATCTCTACCTGTCGGCGATGCCACCGGCATCACACGCTACAAACCCTATGGCGTCTGCGCCGTCTTCGGCCCCTTCAACCTCCCCGGACACCTCCCCAACGGACACATCATCCCTGCTCTACTTGCTGGTAACACCATCGTCCTAAAACCAAGCGAAAAAACACCACTTGTCGCACAAGAGATGATCAAGCTCTGGCATAATGCAAACCTCCCCACCGGCGTCATTAACATGACGCAAGGCGATGCCTCTACAGGCAAAGCGCTCGCACTTCATCCAAACATCGACGCTGTCTTCTTCACCGGCTCCTACAACGTCGGCCGCGCCATCAACAAAATGCTCGCCGACCATCCTGAAAAAATCATCGCGCTCGAAATGGGCGGCAACAACCCACTAATCGTCCATGAAACCGCCGACCTCGACGCCGCCGTTTACATGACTATTCTCTCCGGCTACATCACCGCCGGACAACGATGCACCTGCGCACGTAGACTCATCGTCCCGCAAACCTCACAAGGCGATGATTTCATCGAAAAACTCACCGTGCAAATCCGTAAGATCACAGCAGGAAAATGGGATGCCGAACCCCAGCCCTTCATCGGCACGCTCATAGACAAAAAAGCTGCAGAATCACTACTGAATACGCAGCAAAACATGATCAATCGCGGTGCACGATCACTTCTGTCTATGCATCAGTTAGACGGCTCCCCCGCCCTGCTCTCACCCGGCCTCATCGATACTACACACATGACCGATCCCGTCGACGAGGAATGGTTCGGCCCACTCATGCAACTCAAACGTGTTCCTAACTTCGACGCCGCAATCGAAGAAGCAAACCAAACATCCTTCGGTCTTTCCGCCGCACTCCTCAGCGATAGCCAGGAACACTACAACAATTTCTTTAGCAAGATCCGCGCTGGTATCGTCAATTGGAACCGCCAAACCACTGGCGCTTCAGGACGGCTCGCCTTCGGCGGCTGCGGCAAATCTGGCAACGGGCGCCCCGCCGGCTTCTACTCTGCCGACTACTGCGCCTTCCCTGTCGCATCCCTCGAAGCCACCGCACTTCAGATGCCCGACAAACCTATCATCGGCACCGGCTACTAGTCACACACAACACCATCAAGCATTCCCACCAAGCCCGCTCGCTCTGCGAGTGGGTTTTCTTAGTGATATGTCTAATCACCAATTAGATACTAAAAATCTCTATAAAAAAAGCCTGAAAACGTCTCCGTTTCCAGACTCAAGGTTTTACCCTTACTCCCAACAAAACATATCGCAGGCATATGCCTTTATTTCTGACGATCGGTACTCTCAAAAATCTTGTCCGCCGACTGTGCCACAAACCCCTTAAAGATAGTGCCATCTGCTTGTGGATATCGCCGTGCAAACTCATAGTAGCACGCCGGCACGACAAACTTGCCATCAGCAAAATCAACCTCAACCTTATCCGCCAATGTTGATGATTGCTCCAGCAAAATGTCCGGCGTACCTTTAATCTCGCCACCACTTGTATTCAGCGCATAACCATTATCTTTCAGGAACTGATTCATCCCTTCAAGACTATCAATCGTCTTTAGCTCATTCACATACACCGTGAAGTGATTCGCACGATAACCAAACGCGCTGAGCCAACCTGCATACTCACTCTCATCCGCAAGCTTCAAGTATGTTTCATGTGAAACATCCCATAGCTTACCCATACACGGGAAATCGTCCTTTGCATAAGCATCGTCGCTAATCTGATCAATCAAACCTTTCACGGTCTGTTGCAGCTCTTCGCTAAACTCTTCTAGCTTAAGCTCACTGATAAACACGAGTGGTAAAGTCGGGTCTGCATGCTCGAAATGCTTTGCACGAAGCTTTTTTGCTTCAAACTGATATTCGCCCTTAGCGACATACCCGTGCTTCTCAAAGTACTTTCCAAGTGCTTCGACTCCCACACGCGGGTCGTTATACGTCCGCAATGCGATGTGGTCATTCGCAACCTTCTCACCACGCGCTTCAAGCAAAGCATGGATCTCTTTTGCTTGCGGGATCAGGTCACTGTAATCTTTCCAAAGCAGGTCCAATAGTTCATGGGCATCGTTCATGATTGTCTCCAGTTCTCGCGTTTGAGCCCAACATTGATAAACCGTCAACACATCACATGCGTTGGCGTACGATATCGTGGCAAGCCACGCCCACATCACCTGCCACTTCAATCAATTTAATTGTTGTTAATCATCGACAACATCATTTGAGCTACATCAGGACTCCCATTCAATGCCTGATACAACCCGCCACACAACCCGGAATATTCCCAAACCAGTCTCCAATCATCCCGCCCCTTACTCCAAAGCCTACAGCCAATTTTCATTGACTGCCGGCTAAACAAACCAACCGTCTATCTTACGGTCTATCTACCAATAACACACGTGCTTTCACACGTTAAACATACTTATGATAACTTTTCAAAAGCAAGAAACTTTCAGTTGCGGAAATCCCATCAACCTGCGGCAATGTCTCCGTCAAAAAACGGACCAACCCCTTGTTTGAATCAATTAGCAATTCAAGCAAAAGATCGTATCGACCTGAAACCACAGACACCGACAACACGCCTTCCAACTCAGAGATATCGCTCGCCTTCTGATCCAGCAGCCGCGACTCTTTCACGTTCACGCCGATAACCGCAATCTGCTGATTATCCAGAACATCAGGATTGATAAGTGCACGAACTTTCAAGATGCCAGCTTCCTTTAGCCGCTGTACACGCTTACGCACCATGCCTTCCGACACGCCGAGTTGTCGCGCGATCTGATTGTTAGACTCATACCCTTGTCGAAGGATATCAGTAATCTTCCAATCCATTTCATCCGGGGTCATGCGTTATCTCCTACAAAAACGAACGTGCAAGTTACCATCCTTTTAGCCGTTAACTATAACACGTCGCTGAGCGGTGTGTATGCCAAGCCAAATGCTTCAGCCACACCTTCATATGTACACCTGCCATCATAAACATTCACGCCTGGAATCAGATCCTTGTTCGCCTCACATGCGCCCTTCAGACCTTTCTCCGCAAGCAGCAAACCGTATGGCAATGTCGTGCTTGTCAGCGCCAAAGTCGATGACCGTGCCACCGCACCCGGCATGTTCGCCACGCAGTAGTGCACCACATCATCAATCACAAAAATCGGATCGCTGTGTGTTGTTGCCTTGGTCGTTTCAAAGCAGCCGCCTTGATCCACCGCAACATCTGCAATCACAGCACCCTTTTTCATCATCTTCAAGTGTTCGCGTTTGATCAAATGTGGTGCCTTCTTGCCCGGCAATAACACCGCACCCACAATCAGATCACTTTCCCTCACAACCTTTTCGATGTTCGCATCGTTGCTGTAAAGCGTCGTAACGTGCCCACCAAAAACATCGTCAAGGTATGACAGACGATTCGCCGACACGTCGAGAATCGTTACTTCAGCACCAAGACCGACCGCCATCTTTGCCGCATTTAAACCAACTTCACCACCACCGATGACAGCAACTTTACCCCGTGAAATACCGGGAACACCACCGAGCAATACGCCACGCCCACCGTAGGTCTTCTCCAAGTACTTCGCGCCCTCTTGGATTGAGAGACGTCCAGCAATCGCGGACATCGGACGGAGACAAGGCAAAGCACCGTCTGGAGTTTCGATGGTCTCGTAGGCAACGCCTTGTACCTTCTTCTTCATCAATGCATGCGTGAGCTCTTCTGCAGCGGCAAGATGCAGATAGGTATATAAAAGCTGCCCTTCACGGAAGAGATCAAATTCCTCAGGAAGCGGCTCTTTGACCTTCACAATCATGTCACAATGATCGAATATAGCTTTTTTATCTGCAAAGATTTGCGCACCTGCAGTGGTGTATTGTTCGTCGGAAAAACCGGCACCCTCGCCAGCACCTTTCTCCACCGTAACTTCATGACCACGAGAGATATACGCCTTTACACATGCCGGCGTCAGACCGACACGATACTCATGGGTTTTAATTTCTTTAATTGTACCTATTTTCATCTTTAAATCCTATTCTGTGACGAATGTCGTACTTATTTATCCATTCACAAGCGGATATCGTACAAATTTGGGCGTAGAAATAAAGCTAAATTCTATAATTATGACACTTTTTTATTTTTGGCACGCGATTGCCGTGATTCAAGGCGAATTTTCCCGCACTACACCGCTCATACTATTGATTTCGATACCTCCTCCTCATGATGCAGCCGTTTTCCACCCCAATCAGCCTTTTCTCTATGAGATTCGTAAACAGGCAACGGTTGAAAAACAAAAATAAAACGCCACAAGCTTGCGACGTTTTATTCAGAGTTTTGATGCGAATCTTGCCTACTGATCGAGCTATTGCCTAACTGGTTCGAATAGCCGCTGGTGACATAAGTGTGAGGCTCGTGAGGAGACATTCATCAGAGACAAATCGAGGATCGCCTAAGTGATCAAAATATTATTCAGCGTGTTAAATGATGGCGCCGCGCACCTTATCCACCTCACCATTACCTTGCTTTCGATCAACAATAGATGTTAATCGAGGCAATCTCCACAGCCGCACGCGCAACCATAAGTCATTGGCAGCTTGAATACGATAACATGACATCGAAGAACGTACGAAGCATCCCATGCAAACATTAAAAATTAGGGCTGTTTGTTTTGAACTGCGGACAGTGACTTGGCGGAGGTTCTGGCAGCTCGCTGCTGCCTCTGTGTGTCTTTTGCTAACGCTCGCAAGGCGAACTCTTCGTCATCACGACGGGTCGCACGACAAATTTCTATCAAACGATAGACACAATGAAGACGGCAACCATCGAAACGGACTTGTTCTTTTTTGTAATCTGCAACCTTCTTGTAGTCCGCAAACAGTTGGTCATACAACAATTCCGCATGAGCGTAGTTATTGTAGGCAAAATAATTGTCGGCGAGCCCAAGCTTAATGGCCATGGTTTGTTGATGGTATCGGCCGTTGGCGTCATATGACAATGCCAAAGCGCGCTCAAAATAGGATTCAGCCTTATCATACTGCTTGCGACCTGCTTGAATCTCTGCAAGATGCGCGAGGATCACTGCGGTATCCTTATCAAACGATGTCTCGTCAGCTTCGGCGGCTGCAAGGGCCTGCTCAAAATATTTCAGCGCATCATCAATCATGTGCTGATCTTGTGCCTGCTTCGCACGGGTAAACAGTTTGATGTAATACGGCTGGTCCGAGTGAGTAACTGCAACAGACTTCTGATTCAATTTGTCTAATAAAGCCTTTGTTTTCCGGGCATTGATATGATTTGGCCCTAAAGTTTGACGGGTTATCTCAAGCGATTCTTGCAGATATTCCTTGGCAACTTCAGTCTCTGTGATTGCGATATGGAGTTCTGCCAGCCCGTGCAGATAGGAGGCGGTTCGATGATTGATCCGCAGACCATGGTCCGTCATCATTTTGACGGCGCGTTCCAGAATCGGGATCGCCTGACGGAACTTTCGCTGTTTGTATAAACAGCCGCCATAACCATGCAGTGTTTCCGCATATTTTGGCGCCTCGATGCTGATATGATTCACCTCGTGTATGGCGATTGATTCTTGATAAAGTTTTTCAGCTTTTACAAACTGCTGTTTGCTTTCATACACCTTGGCAAGAGTGTTTTGGATGTTGGGCAACAGGGGGTGGTAGCCGCCCATGAGAAGATGTTCTTTGTAAATTTTGATTGCGCGAAGACTGAACGATTCTGCTTGCTTAAGATTGTTGAGTTCGTAATACAGAACAGCCATACTGCCGTATCCAGTAGCCCGGCCGGGGTGCCCTTCTGGTAGGGTTTCTTCACGGATTCTCAGTGATTGATCATATAACACAGTTGCACTTTGCAAATCACCGAGCTTTCTATATACATGTCCCATGTTTCCAAAACAAGTCGCAATATGTATCGGCTTTGGTTCTAGTTGTGATTTTTCTATCTTCAGCGACTGCTGATAGTGAGTCAGTGCCTTTTGTGGTTGATGTAATTGATTATGGAGGTTACCGAGATCGAGCAGGAGCTTCGCAACGCGCGGGTGGTTGGGGCCGAGTGTTTTGACAGCGAGTGCATGGGCTATCTCAGCATACGAAAGTGCATCCTGAGTGTTATTCAACAGCAGGCTTCGCTTCATTTCAAAAATCAGATCGTTCAAACTTACCTTGGCATCGTGATTGGTTTTTGAAGCTGCTTGCGGCTCGGCGCCGATCGCTGGACAGGCGTACAGCAACACGGCCAATATTAACATGGCGGACTTGATCGTATGTGGATTCACATGGACCCCGGTTTTGACGTGTAATATAAACAGCGTAACACTACTTACGACACTAAAATGATCGGTTGGCCAGAGAGGTGCTATCACTGAACAGAATTACATATTGAATAATTAGGTAGGATTGTAACGCTTCTACGAATTGCGAAAAATGCATGTCTCGTAACCCAACAACATCGCTCCGTGATGACGCGGCAAGGCAAAAATATCCGAAAGCAAACTGATCGCTTACAACAAAGAAAACAGTGTGATTTTCGCACTGATTAGTCAGCGAGAATAACGACATCGTTGGGCGCAACAGTAACGTGGATACGATCAGCAGATCGATCCATGAGGTGTGGATTGAGCTCAAACGCTTTAATTGGAAGGTTATCCGAAACGGTGAGTTGATACTGAGCCATTTCGCCCAAGTAGGTTATATCTTTTTGCGCAGCAATGAAGGAGTTGGCGTGACCGTTAAGTTCGTTGACGGGATTGTGATCGAGACTGAGTGCTTCTGGTCGTATAGAACAAGTGATGTTGCCTGTGTCGGGGAGGTTTTCTGGGAAAACGGAGGAAGCAAGTTTGCCAAGAGGGGAATCGAGAATGATTTGATCGTTATCACGTGAAACAATTTCGGCAGAGATAAAATTTGTCTCACCGAGAAAATCCGCGACGAAGCGAGATTGAGGACGATCGTAGAGTTGTCGGGGTGAACCGGTCTGCATGACGGCACCCGCACGAAGGACGGCAATACCATCGGCCATAGATAGCGCTTCTTTTTGATCGTGCGTGACGTAGACAGCGGTGATGCCCGCGTTTTTACAAATGCGTCGGATTTCGGATCGCATGCTGAGTCGAAGCTTTGCATCAAGGTTAGAGAGAGGTTCGTCGAGAAGCATAACATCGGGTTCGATGACAAGAGCGCGAGCAAGGGCGACGCGTTGCTGTTGTCCGCCAGAGAGTTGGTTAGGCTTGCGGTCAGCGTACTGCTCAATCTCGACGGCACTCATGGCAGCCTGAATTTTGTCAGCGCGTTGCTGTGCGCTGAATTGTGATTTGCGTTTGCCGACAGTGAGGCCGAATTCGACGTTTTGCGCAACGGTCATGTGGGGCCAAAGTGCGTAACCTTGGAAAACCATGCCCGTATCACGTTTGTTGGCAGGCTCGTGTGTAACATCGCGATCACCAAAGTGGATAGATCCGGCAGTTGGATCGGTGAAGCCTGCAAGCATGCGAAGAAGCGTAGTCTTACCGCAGCCTGAGGGGCCAAGGAGGAAAAAAAGGTCACCGGCGCCGATGTTAAGGTTAATGCCGTCAACAGCGATAGTTTCGCCGAAATGTTTGCGGAGATTTGAAATGGTGATAGGGATCATAGGTACCTCATGTTAAGCCTGAGGAAAGCAGATTAACAGATGGGCTAAGGGGCGGCTACCGGGCGTATTTATTTTTTTGTTAGAAGGGTTAATGTGGCGCGATGAGAGGGTTAAAGGGGAGGAATTGAGGTTGTGAAATGGATGAGAATAGTATGAAGATCAGTCCACAGACGGTATGGCGATAATGGCAGCATGGCGGCCAGTGGTGGAGAGATGGTTGTGCGTGACATCACGGCGGTGAGAAAAAAATTGGTCGGTGTTGGCGTAACTACAGGGGAAGGAAGTATCGATTTGACCAGAGGGTAGACCAAAGGATTCGAGCTGGATACGTGCTGCGAGCATGAGGTCGATGTGCAGCTTTGGCCAGTGGGGTTTGGTGATGACGGCGGGAGCGAGATTGTTTTGGATGAACTGATCGGCAACATCTTGCGAGATTTCGAAATGCTCGGCGGAGATGGCGGGGCCGATGGCGGCGATAAAATCTGAAGGTGATGCTTGCGCAGATGTTGAATCGTGATACGAAAGCATGGCGTGGATAGTATTAGGTATGATGCCCGCGACAAGGGATCGCCAGCCCGCGTGGACGGCAGCGATGAGGTCGCCTTGCTTGTTGGCAATGAGAATGGGGAGACAATCGGCGGTACGGATAGTGAGCATGCGCGCGGAGCGATGGGTGATAATCGCATCAGCTTTGGGGGCGCAGTTGGGGTTAGTGGGTTTGTCATCCGGAATGAAGATATCATGGCCGTGGACTTGATTGACGGCCATGCGGATAATGCGCTCGAGGTTTAGTGCGGCGCGAAGACGGCGAAAGTTGTGTGCGATGCGTGGCACTTCATCGACAGTAGCGGTAAGTGGTGAAGCAAGATTAAGTGAATCGCAAGGTATAGGGGAAACGCCGCCTACACGGGTGGTGAAAGCGTGAGTGATATTGATCTCGTCGAGGAGAGAGGAGTGGAGAGTGACGAGGCCGTTTAGATGTTGCTGTTGTCTCATCATGAGATAGATATTGCGGGAGAGATATTATTGTGAAGCGAGACCTTCATCGCGGAGGGTTTTGGCGATGTTGAGTTCGGCGAGTTTGATGGTGGCATGGTCCATGTCGGTGTGAGCTTTTTGGAACGCGTCGGCGTCGGGGTTATTAGCATCAATGAATGACTGAACGGTTTTCACGTGAGACTCGATTTCAGCACGATAGGTAGGATCGATTTCGTCGGCAACACGATCAAGTTGTTTGTTGATATTTCGAATGTCTAGTTTTGCATTGAGGCGAAGATCAATAAGCCGATGAACATTCATATCCTCGCGAGCATGCTGGAAGGCTTCTGTTTCGATTTGTGTAATTTCTTCGGAGGTGAGGCCATGGTTTGGGATAATTTGAATGGCGGCACGTTTGCCGGAACGTGCTTCGGTGGCGGATACAGAGAGGATGCCGTTAGCATCGACAAGGAAGGTGACTTCGATTTTAGGAAGACCTGCGGGCATAGGGGGAATGTTGCGGAGTTCAAATTGCCCAAGGGATCGGCAATCTTTGACGAGTTCGCGTTCGCCTTGGAGGATGTGAATCTTGACGTTGGTTTGCCCATCAACGTAGGTAGAGAAGATTTCGGTGGCGCGGGTGGGGATGGTGGTATTGGCGGTGATGAGTTTGGCGACGGCGTCTCCCATGGTTTCAATGCCGAGGGAAAGGGGGATGACGTCGAGGAGGAGACGGGAGGAGGAGATGCCCATGAGGATAGAAGCTTGGACAGCAGCGCCGAGTGCAACGACTTTGTCGGGGTCAAGCGCGGTGTAGGGGGTGGTGTTGAAGAAGTCGCCGACGTGCTGACGGATAAGTGGGATACGTGTGGAGCCGCCAACCATAATGACGCGCTCGATGTCGGCAGGAGTAAGATTGGCGGCGTGAAGTACGGCCTGGCAGGCAGTGATGGTCTTGTCTGCCCAAGGAGAAATGAGGGATTCGAACTCTTCGCGGGTGATAGATCGGGTGTAAGTTTTGCCGCCACCAATTGCAATTTCGATGTTGGCTATCTCATCATTAGATAGACGGATTTTGGTTTGCTCCGCGAAGTTGCGGAACGCTTGACGAGTGGATGGAGGAAAGTCGATGGATTTGCCGTCGAAAAATTGAACGGCAATTTCGGATTGGATGAGATTAATGAGGAGATTGTCGACATCATCACCTCCAAGATGGGTGTCGCCAGCGGTTGCGAGCACCTGATCAACAGAACCTGTATCTGTTTGAGTGAGCCGGAGAATGGAAATGTCGAACGTGCCACCGCCAAGATCGTAAACAGCTATGATCTGCTCATTCTGCGCTTGCTTTTCAGACCCGGATGATGATGGCGATTCTGGTGTGCTACATGCTTCGGGATTGATTTTGGTGGAGAGGGAGATACCCCCAGATGTTTTGTGCGAAGATTTAGGCACGGGAGCAGACAAGCCGTAAGCAAGTGCAGCAGCAGTGGGTTCATTGACGATACGGACGACTTGCAGGCCGGCGATACGCGCGGCATCTCGGGTGGCTTGACGTTGGGCGTCATCGAAGTAAGCGGGGACGGTAATGACGGCTTTCTTGACAGGGGTTTGGAGTGCAGCTTCGGCGCGGGATTTGAGTTCAGTGAGGATGAGTGCGGAGATGTGCTGAGGGGAGATGATGTTGTTACCGACTTGGATGCGAGCGGTATTTTGCGGGCCTTCAACGACAGGGTATGGGAGCGTGGCGGCTTCATCAGCGATGTCAGCGAGAGCACGACCCATGAGACGTTTTACGGAGTGAATGGTATTGGTGGGGTGGGTGATGGCTTGTGCACGGGCGGAATGACCAATGTCTTCGAGGGAGCTATCGGCAAGCGATAGACGAACGACAGAAGGGAGCGAATCCTCGCCCTCGGGAGTTGCGCTTTCGGCAGTACTATCCGCCGTACTATGGGAGGGGATGAGGATACGTGGACCACGCTCGTCACAGAAAGCAACAAGTGAGTTGGTGGTGCCGAGGTCAATGCCTATGATGGGCTCGGTGCTGGGGAATGATGTTGTTTCTGAGGTGGGGTTGGCCACGTGGGTCTCCGAAAAGCGGTGAGATTGCGTGTGGTTCGCAAGAAAGAAGTGTAAGGGGAGCAAGCGAGTGAGACAATCAGGCAAGGGGATGAACGGGGCTAATGAGGTGTTGATTGCGATAAGGAGCCGACGATGTATGAAATCGAGATTGTGAAGGTTTTTCGAGCGGGCCATGCGCTGCGATTGCCGAACGGCGGGTTGGAGGATTATCACAAGCATGATTGGCAGGTCACAGTGTGCGTAGGGAGTGGAGAGCGATTGGACGCGCTGGAGACGGTAATGGATTTTCATGTGCTGGAGAAGGTGGTGGATGAGGTTCTGGCTGCGTGGGACGGAAAAAATTTGAATAAGGTAGAAGGGTTTCGAGATGGCGATCAGGGGGCATGGAATCCGTCGGCGGAGCGCGTGGCAGAAATGGTGGCTAAGCGAGTGGATGCGAAATTAAGAGAGATGGACAAGGGAGAAGCGGCTCGTGTGCTATGGGCACAAACGACCGAAGCACCGGGATGTATTGCAAGATATCGGATGAAATAAAGAAACGTAAAGTGATGAAAGATTATTCTGCAGAGTGATCCAACTCATCTTGATCAAGTTGGCTGATACGCTCATTCAGGAATTGCATGATCGTTTCAGTCGGTGGATCGTGGGGGAGACCGAGTTGGCGGTTGATAGTGAGATGGGTTTTGTCGTCATAGCCAACCGCAGTGGCGAAATGATTATATTTGTTGAGCCGCTTAGCAAAGTTGGTGGCAGCACGTGAAGCATCGCGACGGCTATTGCAGTAGAGCAAAAGAAATGGCGGAATGGGATTGGATTCAGTTTGCTTATTGATATGAAAGGCGGGGGAAGCATCTTGCCATGTAAGAAGGTCCTGGCCGAGAGCTTGTACGAGCCATGATTTGTCAGGAACAAGCAAAGCGAAACGACGGATGGGAAGAAGATCGTACTTGGCAGTATCGATAGGGATAACGCCTTTGAGAATGTCGAGGGGAAGATCGTGTTCAGCGAGATAGCTGGGGTTAGTGGCAATGAGTGCGGCAAGATATGCGCCAGCGGAGTGACCAACAATAAAGAGACGATCTGGATTCCCATGATGCTGTCTAATCATTGAATAGATGTGGGCAATAGCCGCTGCCGTATCCTGAATGTGCATGGGGTGTCGAACTGGCGCGCTGGGCTGGCCGGGAGAGAGTCGATAATTGATCGAGATAAAGATGTAGTTTTGCTGGGTGAAGAAGGCGGGTTTGTGATGGACGCCGCGTTTGTCACCAATCTTTAGGGCTCCGCCGTGAATATAGATGATGACGGGCAGAAGCGGTTTATCTGGGGCGGGCGAGGCAAGCTCCGCAGGCTTGTAGATATCCATCGAAGTGAGATGGGGGTCGTAGTTCTCGTATTCCGCATAGACAACATCACGATGGATGATCATTTTGGTGGAAGAATCATCGGCAGCGCAAATGGGCGTAGCAATTACCACGAAAAAAAGAACCGCACATAGAAGCCTACAAAAAAGATGATGTGACAAATGAACGGGGTTGGTTGTACTCATATGAGTTTAACGCTGTGGCTTGTGGAATGATTGCATGGGGTTATCGGCTAATTATAACAGCTTATGCGGAACGGCGACGATGAAGCAAGAGTGCGCCAGTGCCAAAGAGAGCCAAAGCGGCGGGCTCAGGGATAGGAGCAGAAGGCAATGACGGTGGAGGTATGGCGACAAGCTCCATATGGATATAGCCAGTCTCACCACGGCGATTACCAACAGAGTTATCGGTGATGCTGAATGTGCTAGGAGATGCATTGGAAGTACGTGATAAACCAGTGATATGCATGGCATATTCTTGGCCATCAATAGTCATGGTTTGTTCACTGGTGGTTTGATTGAAGCGGAGTGTTTGTGAATACCAGCCACTTTCCAGATCTACCTTGAAACTGAAAACATGGTTGTCCAAAACATAATTAATATAAAAATGTGAAAGTGGATTTTGACGCATGGTGTAGGCAGAGAAATTGTATTCAAGCGCTTTGATGGAGCTGTTGGTGTTCACCTTGCCGGCGGTATTACTTGTAATAGTGGCAAGGGACATACGCGAGGAGGAATAACGATTATCGATAACAATCATTTGATCCCAGTAGCTGCCAGCACGAGATGAGATGCTTGCGTTCGGACTGGAAGCAGAAAAATGAACGCTGGGTGACATCATCGCGGCATGAACGCTGGTGTGCTGCATCGCAACGATCGTCAACGTGGTAACAACAATAGCACGAAACAAATAGTGCAATAACATCTGGTCCTCCGATTCGAGAGATGCAGCTATAACATCGTGAAATTTAAACTGACAATGAAACGTACATAATGTAAAACCCCGAGGCAAAAAAATTTGACTGATTTTGTACGAAAGGTGCTGAATAGTACTCAGTTTGTCATGGGTGAAGAAGTAGCTGTATCTTGCGGTGGTGCTTGGCGTGTTTGACTGGTTGAGGTGATGGCGGGTGGATGATTATTTGAGATAGGTTTGCTCTTGCCCCCGAGAGTGGGAGCAGCATCAGCGTACTGGGCTTGTTGCGACTGCGGTTCGGATTGCGGAAGTGTGGGAAGCGGCGGCTGGTCAGCGGCAGCAAGCGGTTGTTCATGACGAAGACGGCGGGCAATATCAGCGATAATGCGGCGATCGCCGGCTGCACCACCATGAGCCGCTTGGAAGGGGCGGTTGTCAACCCAAATTACGTTGTAACCTTTAGGATAAGTGTTGTGTTCTCCAACAGTCATGTCCTCAAGGCGGGTATAGGGGATCATGGTATAGCGATTGTTTTGCTTAAGATCTTCGTCGAGTTTTTCTAGAAAGATAGAATTAGGTTTCATGTCACGAGCGGATGAATCAAACCATGCGGCGAGGAACGCAAAACGTGCCCCTTGATGAGGTGTACTGACGGTATAAAGATTTTTAATGTTGAGGCGTTTGGTGTGGGCGTTGGGACCGACATCTTTGGGCGGGATCGCAGCATAACGTGCAACAAGTCCGCCCATGGAAAAACCTATGACATCAACTTCGACTGTCTGATCAGGATCGTTTGAGGGAAATTGTTTTTCAACCTGCTTCACAGTATTGCGTGCAGATTCATCGAAAGAGGAGGTGAGAAAATAGTTGACGGTAATGATGTCATCATTCTCACCGGTTGCTTTGTGGATTTTTTTTGCCATAGAAGCTGGTGCGAAACCAGGATCACCCCATCCACCCAGAATAATAACGGGGCGCTTAAGAGAAACAGGGTTATCTTCCATGTCTTTTAGTTCTTCTTTAGCTTGGTCGTGTGTGGTGGCAAACGCGGGATTGGTTCGGTGATTGAACCCACAACCGAAGGCAAAGAAGGTACAAAGGGTGATGAGAACAACCATCGCGGCTCGGATGACGGCGGGCATGAATCGAATCACTGACATGATGAATCCTATAAACATCAAACACGGCTGTAAGGCGGGGCAGCAATTGGGGCACTAAAGCCATCGGCAGGATTAAACGTATAGTCAGTTGTGAAAAACCCGCCCCTCGTGGATTGCATCGATGAATTCCAATGATCTAGGATCGTCCATCGTTATTATTAATTATGTTGATATCAATATGACAGCAATTATTGGATACGTGAATACTCTCATGGCACAGGTTTTATCCAAGGGTCGAAAAGATAGGTTGCATTGTCCCATAGCTGACTGGCTAACTTATCGGGTGAGACACTTAATAGCTGAGCAAGTTGAGGAAAAAAGTCGGCAAGATGAGCGGGTTCATTGCGGATACGTCCTTCAAGATGCTCGGGCGTGTGGGTATATTCGTCGGGCGGAAGCAGATATGGCGCGTCAGTTTCGATCATAAGACGGTCAAGCGGAACAACTTGGATGGCACGACGAAGCTGAGTACGGCTAACATCAAGAATATTGGCGGAGAAAGAGAAGTAGCCACCAAGTTCAGAAAGTGTTGGAATCATTGATTCGGGGCCAGCGTAGCCGTGTAAAAGAAAACCACGATCAGGAACATCCTCATCGGTTAATACTTCGAGAAGCCAATCCCATGCATGCAAGCAGTGGATAGAAAGGGATTTTTCGAGCTTGTGCGCAAGACGGAGCTGTTCGCGAAACACCCCTTCCTGAAGTATTTCGTCTCGGGGCTTGACCCATTGATCAAGACCTACCTCACCTATAAGCGCGTTGGAAAGTTTGATCCGTTTTTCGAGTTGGATCAACCAATCATCAGGGGCTTGATCGATAAACCACGGGTGCAGGCCAAGCGCGGGAATGACATGCGGATATCGGGCGGTAAAACCAAGAATTTCATCCCAATCTTCAGGAGAAGTCGCGTTACAAACAAGATATTGGACGCCAACTTGCTCAGCATGCTCGATCACCTGTTGACGATCCTTTGCGAAAGAACCGTCTTGCAGATGGCAGTGTGCATCAATGATGTTGTATCGCTTCATAGCGTCCTCGGAGAAAGAGGATGCGCGCCCCCTGCCCTATGTATCGGCGGATTGCAGCATAAAGCGCAATCGACACATGGAAATGGTAGGCGCAAGATATGAATGCTGTGTGCTTAAATATCTAGAAGTGATGTGATAGATTATTGGTCGTCTGGCCAGATGATTTTATCACCGGATATTTTTCGCTGAACTTTTTGTTTGATGTTGAAGTTAAAGAGATTTTGTGGGCGGACAATGCGGACGACTTTAACAGCTCGAATGCGTGAGAGCGAAACAGTTTGATCAGCAAGGCCATTCGTGGATCCTTGAGAAGACCAATAACGTAGTTTTTTGATGGGCACATCGTTGGGATTTTCAGGTTGCTCGATGACGTAACCAAGGAAGATAACGGAGTGTCCACCACCATTGGTCCAAGAGATGTTCATAAAATCACCGGGACGAGCGTGCATGGGATCGATCACTTTACCGATGCGAGTATATTGCACAAGTGCGAAGTGGTTACCAAAACCGTCATCGTTCCAGTGCCCCCACATTTTAACACCGTCATTACGCCGACCACCATCGGGTTCCTGCATTCGAAGTGCTTCAAGGATGCGTGGCTTGATCTTGGGATACTTTCCGTTGTTCTGATCCTTGCTGTAGTGATTGATGCCTTCGATGAAGGCAGAGTAAGAAGAGCCAGAGCAGTAGGAGGTGGTGCGGGGAGCTTTGAGAAGTTGCTTACCAAAAACTGAGAGGTTGTAACCAATAGGCGATTCAGTTGGTTTTGCTTTGATACCAATGAAATAACCACCACCATCGGGTGCAGAAGCTTGAACAACATCAATACCACGAAGAACGAAGTGATTGTAACCTAGCACATCCTTAGCGAAGTATTCTTCGTGTGAAGTGTGATAAGCGGGCAGCGCAGCCTGCTCAGGAGACAAGATATAGCGAGTACCATCATCTGTTGTGGGATGACTGGAGAAAACACGCTTTTCAGCAGGTTGGGTTGTGGCAGGTTTATCCTTGGCAGAAAGGGTCGCAGTGAGACCGCACAAAACGATGACCATGGACAATATGGGGAAGAAAGTGCGTGTGGGCATGGGTAAGACCTTTTTAGGTATACTGATAGTTATTGATTCTTACCGCCACACACTGCGATATTATAAAGCGACTGTGTTATGATGAGAAGCATTAATCAATAAACAGTGCAAGGCGGCATAAATGTCGCGATGATTCAACGTCTGATCAGGAATGGTGCATGTCTGAGCGAATGAAAGTGGATGCGGGTGTTTGCGGTTTTTCGTTTGGAAAGAATATTTCGAAACTGAAATATCCTGTGGAAGAGGCCGTACGGTCAGTTTTACCGTTGTGTGATTGGTTTGTGTATGCCGCTGGTGAATCAGACGATGACACGGTAGAACGGATCGAACGACTAAAACATGCAGATGATTTACCGATCCCGCCAGAACGTTTTGTGATTGTGCAAACGACGTGGCCCGAGGTTCAAATCGATGGGACGGTACTTGCGATTGAAGCGAATAAGGCGCTAGATGCCGCGGAAGAAGTCGCAGCACGTGAAGGGTTGACCTGGGGATTTTATATTCAAGGCGACGAGGTAATTCATGAAGATGACTTGCCACTAATTAAAGGTGGAATGAATCACTGGGCGGCAAAAGATCGTGTCAAGGGACTACAATTCTGGTATCACCACTTTGTGCTGGATTATGATACGGTTGATCCGTGGATGTATCACAAGGCTTGCCGGGTGATGCGGATGGGAAGTAAGTTGCAGATTTTTGGAGATGCGTGCGGGCCAGGCATGCCGTGGTATGAAGGAAAGAAGAACGACGGATATCTGGATAAGCATCACATGGATGAATACGTGCAATGGGCAGCAGCACCAAACGAACGACGGCGAGCGCGCGTGTTTCATTATGGCTGGGTGAAGTCCAAAGCAGATCTGGATGAGAAATTTCAAATGGTTGAAAAGCTTTGGTGGGGAACATTAAGTGAGGAAGAAAAAGAACGCCGGAAGAACAACAAGTTCGGGCAGTTTATTGAACGATATCCAATCCTAAAGAAATTCACCCAATCACATCCAAAACTGATGCAAAAGTGGATTGAGAATCACGAACGATTTGCCACAGTGCCGAACCGTTGGCTGAACCCACGTTTCTACGCGGAAGTGCTGCGACACGGATTTCATGGATAGGTGTGCAGCTCTACAACTTAAATAGGCATATCCATCATACAAACAGCGAACATTTAATACATGTTGGTGCTTATTCGCATTGGGGTTATAGTGTAGACTTTTACCCTATTCACATTAGAATAGTCCTTGCACTCATAGCCTTCCATCCGTGTATCACACGGGAACAAGAAATATCATCTATGATAGGTTGCCCTTCAGAATGATTTCAGGAACCGACGTAACTTACTGTATCAAAAGCGAATATGAACATCGAACTGAAAACACAACGCTTGAAGTGAGCGAGGGTGACTATTGGTCACCAACACGCATCCTGACAAGTCATCATTACCAATACGAAGTCTACAAGCTGGCTAGGGATTTGGTGAAACAACGTGGCCTTAAGCGGGTGATGGATGTCGGCTGCGGCGTATGTCATAAACTTGCAAAGTTAGTTGTACCTGTAGCTGATCAAGTGACTGGCATAGAGCAACCAACCGTTGTATCCAAAGCTCAAGAGTTACTTGGGGATTGTGGGATTGATTTTGTGAGCGCAGACTTAGAACGACCACAAGATACCAATCTCGGCAAATTTGATTTAATCATGTCGGTCGATGTGATTGAGCACATGCTGGATCCGAACATGCTGCTCGAATTCATCAAGGCACATTGCCATAAAGATACAGTTGTGCTGATTTCCACACCGGAGCGTGATGTATTACGCGGCAAAGATAATATGAAAAGCCCGCGGGCAGAGCATGTTCGGGAGTGGAGCACATCAGAGTTTGCTGCCTATCTGACTCAAGAGGGTTTCGTGGTTGAGGACCAACAATTACTAGGAGCTTTTCGGGTTGGTCGATCTTGGCATATGATGAAGGAGCGGTTTCGTCTTTTCAGAAAAGGGCGGCCATTCCGAACATTACAAGCAGCTATATGTAAGATTGCCGAAACATAAAGCCAACATCTGGTTAGGCATCATCTAACAAACTCATGATCAACCATGACAGGTAGCAACAGCGCAAGTATGATACGGCTTTGCTGTGGGCTGTAAATGGAATTATAGTCTGTAGCTATATTTGTTGCCGAACACGGAACTTGCCATGCGCCTACTAATCATTGACCCGATTGAAGCAAAACCCTATTCAAGCTTGACAATGCGAGACAGCGCACTGAACGGATCACACAGTTCACTTGTGCGTATGGCGGAGGGTTTGGCTACTCGCGGACACACGATAGTAGTACAGCAGAAGAACCGGAATGATTGCGAAGCAATGTCGGATCAAATGATGTATGTGCCGTTTAGTGATAACGGCGGAATCAAATCCTTTGATGTAGTGATTGTGTTCCGAGAGGTTTCACTTTTAGAACATGCACATAGAACTTACCCAGACGCAAATCTCTACTTTTGGTTGCAAACGATACCAAATAAACAATTCCAACGACATCGAAAAAATCTAACCAAATTCGCTGTGCAAATAATCGGCGTCTCTGATTTTCATCGAGGTGTCTTGGAGGATAAGTTAAAACTTCCAGCACCTATTCGATGGTTAAACAGACTAAGCACCGACAGACCAAAATCTGTAACATACATGTATAACGCCATTGATGAAGATCTGAATCCTGACCCACAAATTAAGCAGGATATAGATAAGCTGGTCTTCTTTAGCTCGCCGCATAAAGGGTTAGATGAAGTTTTAAAATGTTTTCATCTTGCGAGAGAAAAGCGATCGACACTAAAACTATACTTAGCAAATCCGGGCTACCTTAATTTGGATGTTAAAACATCAGAAGGGATTGTTTGCCTTGGGGAGCTTGCGCCGAAGGATGTTTTGCGGCATGTACGTGAGGCATTTTGTGTGTTCTATCCGCAAACACAATTTGAAGAAACATTTGGATGTGTATTCGCTGAAGCCAATGCGGTAGGCACGCCAGTGCTTGCACATCCAATCGGGTCGGCCGCAGAAGTTCTCGGCAATCAGGAGCAATTAGTGGATGCGCGTGACCCCAAACGAGTGGTAGATCGGCTTATGCATTGGTATAAAAACGGCGCACCTAAAGTTAAAGCCAACGAAGCATTTCGTTTATCACATGTTCTAGATGGATGGGAAACGCTGCTCTCAACAAAATGATTGCAATCTAACACTTGTTTTTGGGGTTGATGACCAGCATTCTGATTTCTTTACTAGATAAGTGCATCGCCCTTGCAGCCCGCAATCTTTCGGCACGCGAAATGTTGGCTCGCTTTGCAGTGTCGTCAAGGATGCGAAGCATATTAAGATGACGGCGGTTACTATGAAAACGGCGAAAGCTACCAACATCAATCAAACAAACAGAATGATCTTCATCTCGCAAAATCATATTGCTGAGTTTGCAATCTCGAAATACATAACCTTTATCAATAAGGTCGCGCATAACATGACTGATACTTTCAATAAGTTTCGTTCGATCTTGATAGCCAACGACTTGTTGATTGTTGAATGCTTCAAAAATTTGCTTGCCGAGGTAGAGTGACACAAGATGTGCACGACCACCGATCATCTTTGAAGCAATAATCTTTTCAACAGGCAAGTCGCTGGCAGCGAGTTGTTTCGATTTGCGGACTTCGATCTTTCCGGAATGCAAATGAACCAGCCAGCCGATGATTTGTCGCCATCGCGCATACTCGAATCGCTTAATCACGTACTTGATGCCCTCGTGCTCGACAAGCCAAACCCGGCTGCGATTGTCTTCCTTATAGACCTCGCGCTCAGGTAGCTTTGAAAGAAATGAAACATCTTTGCACAAAAGGGGATCCATAGGAGCGACATTATAGTGCTGCCGAATGACTGTAACAACGAAGTGATTGATGATGTAAGGGATGTTAATTTGATTCAGTGGTGCGGATCGCATTCAGGATCCCTTGAGCACGATTAGGCCAACTATATTTTTCCGCTGTTTTTTTTGCATTCTCAGATATTTTCACAGCAAGCGAATGGTCTGATCGTAATCGATCAATAGCCGAAATCCATGCATTTGCATCGCAAGGATCAACAAGCAGTGCATCGTGTTCATGTGTGACAATTTCACATATTACGGGGATATCGGAAGCAATAATAGGACGGCCAGCAGCAAGCGCTTCAAAAAGCTTCATGGGACTGAGCGTTTCGATACGTTTGAGTGTCGGCTGATAAGGCATCAAAGCAATGGTCATATCGCTATGCCAACGGATTACTTCATGATAAGGTGCGAAGGACGCGACGTTGATATTGGGATAGACATCTTGCTCTGAGCCACCAACGATTGTGATACGAAATTGATTAATATCGGCAATCGCGCGGAAGATATCGCGGCCATATTCAGAGGACATACGACCGATGTAAACAAGATGAGGGTCGGCAAGCTGCTCGGGATTAAATGGCGAAACAGATTGGAAGGCGGGAATATTTACGCCAGAGGTTGCAACGTGAACGCGATCTGGATCAGCGCCAGCGTCAATTAACTGTTGGCGGGTTGCTTGTGTAATGGAAATGAGGATGCCAATGCGTTTTTGTTGATGGTTTTGGATAATCTGACCGAGTTGACGCTTGTCGCTAATTGCGTAGAAATCATGTATCTCGAGATGATGCGATAAGTTTGCTTTGGCAAGCGCGAGGCTGATCTCAGGCGAGCGAGTGTAGCGATGCTTGGCAGCCTGTAATGTTTTGCCATACCACCTAATGAATGGCCAAAACTTCCAACGAGGATGCAGTAGCTGTGATCGCTGCGCATCTACTGATCCGGTGATAAAAAAATCATCAAGCTTAGATTGCAGACTGAGCGTTTTTGGCCAGGGTGGCAAAAATAGCTTTGTTTTTAGGCCTATTTCACCGAATGCGGCAACTGTATTCAGTGTTTGAATTAGATTCGCACGCGAACGGTGCAGGCGATTACGACCGATGTAGATGCATTCGGGTGATGAAGTCATGGACACATTTTAACGAATTGATGCCGGCGTGCTGATTAAGGATCGATGGGGTGCTTGTCTAGCCAACCGAGAAGGGTAACGATCGAAAACACCATACTACGAGAATCTTTTTTGCTGTCCATGAGACGGGTAAAACGGCGGCGAATTTCTCTCACATTCATAAATGGTACAATCTGATCACAACGATCAACCCAATCCGTCGCAGCATCCTTCCAATCGGTGAGGATGTAGTCGTGAACTGGAACGGAAAAGCCATGCTTAGGTCGATCCCAAACTTCACGGGGCAGATGGCGCGCGGCAAGTGTTTTCAAAACGGGCTTAAGATTATTCTCACTGGTGCCATTTACAGCAACACGGTATTTGAGGATCGCATCCGCAACAAGGTTGCCGAGCATAGGAACACGTACCTCTAGGCTGAAGGACATCGAAGCACGATCGGTTTTGGTGAGATAATCATCGGAAAGGTAAGTATGCAAGTCAGCCCGCATAAGCGCATCAGTCGTGATGGGGTCGGCAAATGAAGCCGCAAGTTTAGACCAGTATTGCATGGTTTGCGGGATATCTGCGGAGTGCATCGCATCTCGAGAAAGAAAGGCGTACATGTCTTTACGCGTGCCTTTAAATGGACCGAGCTTAGTGTGGTTATAAATCAGGCGATCTTTGCCATAAAGCGATCGACGGCGGAGTGAACCAGGAACAAGATTGAGTTCAGCAAGTGCGCCTATTACCCGGTTGGACAAGGTTGATGGAAACATATCTTCAGGTTCGAGATATCGGTTGTAACCGCAGAAAAGTTCGTCGCCACCATCACCTGCGATAGCCACTGTGACATGCTTCTGCATCTGCTGGCAAAGCTTACGCAACGGTAGATAGGCTGAGTCGGCAAAAGGTTGATCCAGACATTGAACCGCATCAACAAAAAAAGCTTGATCAATCTCACTGCCGGTGAGTTCAGTATGTTGGGTGCCGAGTCGATCGGCGACAAGCTTCGCGTATTGTGCTTCGTTGTAGTTTTTCTTACTCTCGGGGAAGGCCATGGTGAATGTTTTGACCGGGTCACTTGAACCTGCTTCTTGCGCGGCACGGTTCATATAATGCACCATAAGGGATGAATCAATCCCGCCGGAAAGGAAAACACCAATCGGGACATCAGAGACGAGTTGCCGCTTGACCGATTCGTAAAGTGTGTCATCAATCCGATCTGCAAGTTGATCAAGCGGTATATCTAGATCAGTCTCAGCATGTGGGATGATCCAGAAAGGCTTTATTTCAAGGGATTTTGTATCTTTTTGCCAACGAAGCACGTGGCCGGGTGGGAGTGTGTGCACATCTCGCAGAATGGTCAAGGGCGCAGGGATGAAATGTGTAGCAAGATACTCTCTAAGCGCAGGATAGTTGAGCTTACGAGGAAAGCCGGTGAGATGCCAAAAAGGTTTAAGCGTTGAGGCAGTGATAAGCCCATCTAGAGTTGAATAGAAGAACGGCTTGATGCCGAAGCGATCCCGCGCGGCAAACAGTGTTTGGTCATGATGGTCGTATATCGAGAAAGCAAACATCCCATCAAGTTTTGGGAGAAGCTTATCTGCCCCCCAATGAGCAAAGCCGAGCAGGAGTACTTCGGTGTCAGAGTGATCTGTTTTGAATTGAACGCCCTGCCCTGCGAGTTCTTGACGAAGCTGAGGAAAGTTATAGATTTCGCCGTTGTAGACAAGGGTATAGCGGCCGTCAGGCGATCGCATGGGTTGATGGCCGCCCTCAAGGTCGATGACAGAAAGACGACGGTGCCCGAAATGAAGATCTTGATGATGATAAACACCGCGATCATCAGGGCCACGTGAGGTGATCGCGTCAAGAGCATTATCAAAATTATCTGCAAACCGTTGACCAATGACGGTTAAAAATCCACACATAAACCAATTCTCCGCAAAGCAGAATGCGACGATACATGCACATTGTAGCTGCTGCGATGAATCATGCGCTATAACCTGTCAGCATAAAAAGGCTGTCTGCAGTGGGGCGCAGACAGCCAGGGCATATTCATGAATGAGCATCATGAATGTTCGGATTCTGAATCAGGTTTGTTTGATAAGTGAGGTGGTTTCGAATTCCGAACCAAGTGAGGCCACGGGGTTCATATGCATCCAATTGCGGAGTAAATCAGCATAAACACGGCGAAAATCAAGATTGTACTTGAGGTCACCGTCATCAAGATCGGTGAGCGAAGGGTATTGACCGTGTAAGCCAGGAGCGATGATGTTGTTTTCGCCAAAGAGGAACATTGTGCCAGCCGTACCATGATCAGTCCCACCCGAAGCGTTTTGGCGAACACGTCTGCCGAATTCTGAGAAAGCAAGTGTGACAACTCGTGAACGGTTCCCAGTGACTTGAAGGTCTTTGTAGAAAGCCGAAGTGGCTTGAGAAAAATCGCGGAGCAACTGTTGATGCCTACCGGTTTGATTGGCATGTGTATCAAAGCCACCCATAGCGACATAGTAAACCCGTGTGGGCAGTCCATCACGGATCATTGAAGCAACAGATTGCAACTGCAAACCGAGTGAAGTTCTTGGGAACTGCGTTTCAGTTTTATTACCAACGGCTGCACGAACACGATCAGACGCGATCTGTGCATCCATAGAAGTTCGAAAAACAAAATCAAGATTTGACGTATCACCTGCGGTAGTTTGACGTTGAATCTGGTCGTAGGTTTGGTCAAGGGTTTTATGTAGATCACGGCCAGACCAACGGAAAAGCTCTGCGTTTTCAAACGTCACAGGTTTGACGATACGTCCATTGGCCGCAGGCGGTGCGGCACTACCGATACTAACACACGAAAGCGCTTGATCAGTCGAATCTTGCTTGTTTTTATTGGTGGTCACATGTTCGTCGAGCGCCTTGCCAATCCAACCAAGGCCGCGCCCGCCGCGCGTGTCACCGGAATGCCAAACATCCATCGAAGCAAAATGTGAACGATTGGGATTAGGATATCCAACGCCGGGGATAACCGCCCCAAGCCCATCTCCGATCATTTCATGGATACCGGCCATGTTGGGATGGAGGCCAAAGCCTGCAGTATCGTCAAGTGTGAGGATATTGGCTTTTTTGACAGCAATCTCCGGGCGAGCTTTGTAGTAACTGTCGTTGCCATAAGGAATCAATGTGTTGAGACCATCGTTGCCGCCAGAAAGCTGGATGACAACGAGAACACGATCTTCAGGAACACCGGGAAGCGAGGAGGTTGCCGCAGCAGCATGTTCTGCAGCCAATAAGTTTCCAGAGGTTGCAAGGAAACCGGGGACAGTCGTTGCGGTAGAAACCACAGCCATGCCGGCATGTAAGAATTGTCTTCGTGTGTAAGCTTTATTGTCGTTCATACCTGTACTCCAGGTCTATTGGCTGATTAGATTTATAAATAATATCAAAATAAACATCGCGATCATACCGTTTAGCAAAGCTGATACTCAGGCATCGTGGTAATGAGTAGCAGTAGCCCGATGAGTGAATCAGTGGTGATACCCTTGTCACGGTCAGCCAGATATTTTACAAGTGGTTGCCGCCGATCAGTCGATGTCTGGCCGAGCAAGGTACTGCAAAGATGATCTACAACAGCTTGATGATTAGCTTGATCAATACCGCTGATGAGTGACATAGGATCAAACTTAACATCGCCCTTCTTCCATTTCTTACCGGGCATCTTTCCTGTGAGTTGGTAGGTAGTGATATTGTGTCGGGCAAGGAGCGTGGAGGTATTAATCCAAGCACGTCCGGTTTCCCAGCCAGCGACACCAGGTGGATCAAAGAGCTGCTGCCCCATCATTTCGAGCCCACGACGAATATTTGCTTTGCTGCGCGTGGGTGTGCCGATTGATCGTGTTGTGTTAGCGATCAGCTGTATCGGTGATTTGATCTTTAGATTCACGATAGCCTTATCATAAAAATGCTCACTCTTAAACAATGCCTCGAGTACAGGTGCAAGATGATATTGATTCTTAGCAAGTAGCGAAGCTAGCGAATCAATAAATTTTTCTTGCGAAGGCTCCCAGTGCTCGTCCTGATCGGTAATGTCAGCCACAAAATGCCGGTAGAGCTTAAAAGCAACATACCGCGCACATGCTTTGTTCTTAAGAAGTATTTCAACAAAATCATCTGCATTAAGATTGCCCTGAGTACCAAGAATCTTCTTTTGCCCATCATCATGATTCCGCTCAAACATGACAAAATCATTATCACGATAGGTATAACCAGTAAGGGCACGAGCGCCTTCTTTGATATCTTGTTCGGTATAATTGCCTTCACCAAGTGTGAAAAGCTCCATCAATTCGCGGGCAAGATTTTCATTAGGGCGACGTTTGTTGTTTTGATTATTGTTAAGGAATTTGAGCATCGCTGGATCACGAACAATACCTTCAGCTAGTGTCGCAAATGAGCCCGCAGCATTCGCGCGGAAGAACTGATTCTGCTGATACATGAGGTAAGCGTCACGAACATTGCGATGGCGAGCAGCAAAATGTGAATGCCAAAGCAACGTGAGTCGCTCTTCAAGCGGCACGGACGATTCAATCATGCGTTGTAGCCACCAGTTCTGCAAAACGCCGTGGTATTGACGATCTACACGACGACGACGATTACGCTCTTTATTCAGTGCATCAAGCGTATCATTGTCTTTTTCTTTACGAGCGGTCTTGTAAGCCAAACGTTCTTCACTCGTGTAGGGTCGAATGATGTCAGGATCAATTTCAGGCTCAGGAATGGCTGTAGAGCTGTTGAAATTGACCATCATATCGACAGCACTGCTGAGACCGAGTTTGTGGAGGTCGGTGATTTGTTGATGAGAACCTCCATAACCCGTGCGTAAAAGCAGATGCCGCGCGGCAAACCAGTCAAATTGATCGTTTTGAATAGGCCTGAGAGAAGTCGTCGCTGCCATGTGGGTATCCTCGTGCTCAAGCGGAAAATCGGCCATGACTGCTCAAAAAGTGCAGCCTTACTGGTTTAACGCCTGCCAAGCGGTTCTATTGCGTCATGAAATCCGATCATCTCTATTCACATACGATCTGTTTATGATGCCGTATGCGCGTAAGAAATGCACACTTTTTTGCGTGTAAAAAGCGATGTAAGACTAAAATCGGGTTTCAAAAATGGGACGGATCAGGCATGGCCATGAGTATCGGCAGAATGAGGCTGCTCAGCAATATTGGTGGGGAGGATGATCTGGAAAGTCGTACCAGCTTCGTCATTGGACTCAACTGCGATGCGGCCACCGTGCTCCTCAACCACCTTCTTAGTCACGACAAGACCGAGGCCCGTACCGCGCAAACCCTTGGTGGAATGGAACGGTTCAAAAAGATGTTGTCGAGTCGCAGCAGACATCCCCGTACCATTGTCGCGAACCTGAATGACCACAACCTGCTTCTCTGGGAGATACTGCGAATGAAGTGTCACCACACCAGCCTCAGGTTCACACGCATCAAGTGCATTGGTAATCAAATTTAGTACCGCCTGATGCACGCCCCCCGGATCAAGCGGAACAGGTGGCATGTCCGGATCAAAATCTGTAATAAGTGCAACCTGTTTTGAATCGTAAGCTTTTTGCATGAGCGCGACGATCTCACCAAGAAGTGTGGGGAGATTGGTCATCACAATATCGGGCTTACGTTGCTTGGAATACGCAAGCATGTTCATAGCTAATTCATAGATGCGATGTTGATTACGAGCGACGATTTCCCAGCCGTTTTGCAACACTTTCATGTTGTTCTTGCGCATACCCAACTCAACAACATCCGCTCCACCGCGCATCCCTTGCAGGATATTCTTGATCGAATGCGAAAGCGAGGCGACAGTTTGCCCGACGGCAGCGAGACGCTCAGCTTTGAGGCGCGCTTCATAAAGTCGTGCATTGGCAAGTGCGAGTCCGGTGTGTACGCCAATGGTCGTAAGGAGCGTAAGTTGATCTTCGGTATAGGTGTAGTTCTTGATCATAGAATCGACCTGAACAACACCATAGATACGGTCTTTGAATTTGATCGGCACGCACATCGCAGAACGAATGCCATAGGATTGAACAGAGTCGCCGGTGGCGAAGCGTTCATCGTTCATCGCATTTGCGGAAAGAACACCAACCCCTTTTTGAACAACATATTTTACGATGGTTTTGGAGATCGCGATACGTTTACCTGATTCCTTGCCACCGGCTTTGGTACGAACTACCGCAGGCTGAAACTCTTCAATCGCTTTGTCGGGATTCTCACGAAGCAGGATAAAACCGCGGTCCGCATCAAAGTAATTAAAGACAATATCCATCACTTTTTCGAGAAGTTGATTACGATTCGAGACTGTGCCGATGAGAGAGGTAAGCTCATAAATAACTTTAAGTTGAAACTCAGCTCCACCGCCGGGAATGGGAACAGACATGATCATGGAGTCGTCATTAGATTCCACGGTATGTTCGACGGAAATATCAATCTCATCACGACCGGCAAGATGGACCGGTGATTGTTTTTGTTTTTCTTCCTCGCCGAAAAGTAAAAGCGTCGTGCCGGTACGGATTTGATCGCCGGGCTGGAGGACGACTTTGCCGCTCACAAGATTCCCATTAACAAAAGTTCCATTGGAAGATTGCAGGTCCCGGATGTACCACGAACCTTCATCGGGTGTAAGTTCAGCATGACGACGAGAGATCGTTTGATCTTGCAACGGTAGCGCTTCAGAAGATCGGCCGATCTGCTGCGGCTCGTTGGCAGGAAGTTCGAAGCGACGACCTTTTTCCGGTCCTTGTAGAACAGTCAATATGAGCAAGGCCAAGCTCCATGAAAGTGCTGAAAACTAGAAATCCGTGATGTCCTTCGCTTATTCTGCATCGTTGGCGAGAACATTCTTCCAATGGGCAAGTTGTTCGTGAAAGCCTGGAAGACCCGAGTTGCCGGAGGATTGATATCGCTTCACAACATTCTGCGGGGTAAGCCAATCATAAACGTCCTGATCGAAAGTAACATTAAACTCACTGCAAGCAGCAGTCATATCTTCTATCGACAGGTTAGACAATTCGGTAAGATTTTCGGCCTGACATTTTCGGACAAGAGTGCCGACAATCTGATGCGAGGTACGGAACGGGACACCACGATTTACGAGGTACTCCGCAAGAGAGGTCGCATCAAGAAACCCCTCATTCAGCTTGGCTGCTATGGTTTCATCTTTGAAACGCGTGGTTTTTACGATGTTCGCCGCCATGTCGAGGCAATCACAAACCGCATCATAAGCTGCGAAGATAAACCGCTTGTCCTCTTGCAAATCGCGATTATAACCCACTGTAATCCCTTTGGTCATGGTGAGCAGAGCAACGAGCTGACCATAAACACCAGCCACTTTCCCTCGCACCAGTTCGAGCATGTCCGGGTTCTGTTTCTGCGGCATCATCGACGATCCAGTCGTGTAAAGATCATCGAGCTTAATAAAGGAAAATTCGGTCGAGGCGTAGATGATCCACTGCTCTGCCCAGCGGGAAAGCGTCATGGCCGTCATCGACAGCGCATAAACAAAATCAATCCCCGCATCGCGCGAAGCTGTGCCATCAATCGAAGAAGTCGAAGGCGAACCAACATTCAATGCCGCAGCAGTATGAGTACGATCAAGCGGCAATGATGATCCTGCGATCGCACCCGAGCCGAGCGGGTTTTCTGGATACGAATGCACCAGTGCAGCCAACCGTTGCTGAGCGCGATCAATCGCAGCGACCCATGCCATCAGTTCACCGCCAACGACAATGGGCTGAGCACGCTGAAGGTGTGTGTAGGACGGCATAACGATCTCGCCATCTTTTTCTGCAAGCGAAACAAACGATTCGATCAGCGCCGTATGTTTTTTGTCGATCTCGTGGTACGCCGAGGCAATCCACATTTTCAGATCTAGTGCCACTTGATCGTTCCGTGAACGCCCGGTGTGAAGCTTACGTCCAGGGTCACCGATCTTGGCCACCAATGCGGCTTCGACACACATATGTACGTCTTCAAGCTCAATGTTCCAACCGGACCATGCATCGCCTTTCGCATCAATCTCGGATTCGATCTCAGCAAGGCCTTGCTTGATGGCTGCAAGATCATCATCAGTCAGCAAATTCTGCGCGTGAAGCATCTCGGCATGGGCAATCGAACCAGCAATATCCTGCTTGTACAAACGGGTATCATAGTCCAGTGAGGCAACAAAGCGTGCGGCCAGTGGGTCAGCTGCGGAACCTTCACTTGCTTTTGCATGCTCCCAAGGCTTCACCGTGACAGATTGTTTTTTCTCATTGCTCATATGGGCATTGTAGCTGGAAATCGCGACGACGGCCCGTTGAACTTTTGTAGTGATTCAGGATGAAATCGGATTGAGTTGACCAGTGTTTTGGAAGCTACGAAGCTGTTCGAGATAGGGAGCGATATCGATATGCTGTTCGCGAAGCCAATCGGTGTTGTAGAAAGTGTCGAGGTAGCGGGAGCCGGGGTCACAGATGACGGTCGCGACGTTGATCGGCTTGTTCTGCTTGGTGGCTTGGGCGATGTACTGCAGAGCGCCATAGACATTGGTCCCAGTAGACCCGCCGACTTTACGGTCGAGGATAGATTCGAGCCAATGGATTGTGGCAATAGAGGCGGCATCGGGGATTTTCAAAACGGTATCAATGACCGAAGTAACAAAGGACGGCTGCGGGCGAGGCTGACCAATACCTTCAATGTGTGACGCTTTTGAGTTTTTCAGCTTGGGATCTTGCGTGGAAAAGTAGTCGGCATAAACCGAGTGATCGGGATCGACAACACAAAGGCGCGTGTGTTTATTGAGGTCATGGCGATAGCGAATATATCGTCCGATGGTGGCAGAAGTCCCCCCCGTGCCTGCGGACATCACGACCCAGTCGAGAATCGGGCGAGGCTCATTTTGCATCTGCTCAAACAAACGTTCAGCGATGTTGTTGCTACCACGCCAATCGGTCGCACGCTCAGCATAAGTGAATTGATCCATGTAATGACCGTCTAGATCGCGGGCAAGTTTGGTGGCTTCTTCATAGATATGGTGCGAATCAACTTTATGCGTTCTCCCTCCATAAAACTCGATCTTTTTGATCTTCTCAGGTGCGGTTTTTTTAGGAATGACGGCAATGAATGGTAGGCCAAGTAGCTGTGCAAAGTAAGCTTCTGAGATAGCAGTATTGCCAGAGGATGCTTCGACGATGGTGGTATTTTGTTTGATGTTGCCGTTAGCAAGGCCGAACAAAAAAAGTGATCGTGCGAGACGATGTTTGAGCGAACCTGACGGATGGATCGATTCGTCTTTAAGATAAAGCGTAGAGCCTTGGAAACAAGGAAGCTGAAGCTTGAGCAAGTGTGTGTCAGCAGAACGTTGGTAATCTGCATTAATACGAGACAGCGCGTGACAATGCCAATCACGTTCGGCAGCAGTCAATGAACGATCGGGATATGGCAAATCAGTGTGCGGCATGGAAAACTCCTGCAGAATGAATATTTCAAACAACACCTCTACCTGATCACACAACCCAATCTTACATCACTCAAATTGTATCGGCATATCCCCACTTACAAGAAATCATTCTGCCGCCTCAGAGCGTTTGAGATAGAACATCGAATCCGTGGCACGCGGTCCAACCAGATGCAACGATAACGGAAACTTCGGCCTAGATACCAAATACTGATCATATAAATGATGAGCCCAGTTGATCTGCTTCTTGATATTGGCTTCGCTGCGGGCAGCATCGGTCGCAGCTATGAATTTTTGGTTGGCATAATCCCAGAACGGGTCGAGACGGATCATCAGATGGCCTTCATCCCATTCGATGGGGTAGCCGTGGACAAAACCCTCACCGGTATTAGGCGGGTGGAACCAGTAACAGACAAATTGGTCTTTGGAAACCGTCGAGGTGTCCTGCGTGCCGCCCATGAGCAAGCGAGCATGCGAAACACGAACCGGCGAGATATCCCAACGCTTTTTCCGGGCAATCCATGCCTTACGGCTATTCACGTCGTACAGCCCCACATGTGCGTAGTCTGTACGGAGACGATCCGTGCAATGCTTGGGGTTGACTTGAGATTGTGGAGGCTGGCCGGCCATCAGAACTCCTGTGTGTAGACACCCATCTTACTGGACTTTGGAAGGCGAGCCATTGGGCAAGCGGGCGGCATGCCGATATCCTATTCTGAATAAACCGTGATGCGATATGCAGCTACTGGGTGATTTGTTTGGCCGTACGTGTCACAAGAAAGATGAAATCATTGATTGCGCTAGAAGGAGATGCCTTGCGATGGGCGATGCACCAAAAATCACTGGGCCGATCAGCGGCGGCGAGTTGAAGAAGCAAAACGGCGAAATGATTGTCCTGAAAGTTCCACACACAGACTATGAGTTACACCTCGTAGCCACGGGTGATGTGAAGCCGGACGCCCAAAACACCATCGATGGCGTGATCCGAGCCGAAGCATTACGGGTTGATGTAATAGAAGCAGGCGGCCGATATATCGAACCTGTCTACGGGCGACCACGCCGCGTGCAAGGCAATATCATCGGCGGCGATGTGGACAAAAATGAGATCATCGTCAACGCTGGCGGCGCTTCAGTCACCGCAAAACTGATGGATCTGCAAAAGGCAGGCGATTTTATGATCGGCCAAAACGTGAGCTTTGACGTAAAGGCCGGCGCGACATTTGAACAAGCAAGCGCCTAATCGCAAACAAATATGGCACTTCACCCCAAGCCACAGTGGCATGAAAGGGTAGTACTTGATGGCAGAGATGATGAAACGAATTCTTGTGACAGGCGGTGCGGGTTTTTTAGGCTCACACTTGTGTGATCGACTTGTCGCACAGGGGCACGATGTAATCTGCCTCGACAACTTTTTTACCAGTCAGAAATCAAACATTAAACACCTGCTCACCGAGCCGAACTTTGAGCTTGTCCGCCACGATGTGACGCACCCCATCTGGCTCGAAGTTGATGAGATTTACAACCTTGCCTGCCCAGCCTCGCCCGTGCATTACCAGTACAACCCGATCAAAACCATGAAGGTTTCCGTCATGGGCGCGATCAATATGCTGGGCCTTGCTAAACGCTGCGGCGCAAAAATTTTCCAAGCCTCCACCAGTGAAGTCTACGGCGACCCCGATATACACCCCCAACCGGAGTCCTATCGCGGCAACGTCAACCCCATCGGTGTTCGCTCTTGCTATGACGAAGGTAAGCGAGCCGCTGAAACACTGTTCTTCGACTATTGGCGATCCAACAACGTCAACATCCGCGTCGTCCGCATCTTCAACACCTACGGCCCACGCATGCACCCATATGATGGCCGCGTCGTCTCAAACTTCATCCTTCAAGCCATCAAGGGTGAGGATATCACGCTCTATGGCGATGGTTTGCAAACAAGGTCCTTCTGCTACGTCGATGACCTCATTAACGGCTTCCTCAAACTCATGGCAGCCCCCGATGACTGCCCCGGCCCAATCAATATTGGCAATCCCGGCGAATTCACCATCAAGCAACTTGCTGAACTCATCATCGAACTTACTGGCTCAAGCTCGAAACTCGTCTACATGCCACTACCACAAGACGACCCCACACAACGTAAACCCGACATCACACTCGCTAAAGAAAAACTCGGCTGGCAGCCTACCGTTGAACTACGTGATGGGTTAACCAAAACTATCGAGTACTTTGCCTCACTCGACCTCTCCAAATACCGTAAACCCACGGGGCACACCGCGCATTGCAGCACAGAAACAGATGAAAAAATGCGCACGCTCTCTTAAAGCAATGCATAAATAAATACAATGTAATAAGCCCGCACCTATGCGGGTTTTTTTATATTGTGATTATCTTCACCTGTGCTCATCAATTACCTACACTGTCTTAAGAGATTGCTTTCATCACAGGCAAGGACCACAATATGAGCACACCTTACGACTTCGATCTAACCGGCCAAGTAGCACTCATCACCGGTGGGGCTTCAGGCATCGGCAAAGCGATAGCTGAAGCTTTCATCACACGCGGTGCCAAAGTGCTCATTGGCTCCCGCACTCAAGATAAAGTCGAACAAGCTGCAGCCGAACTCGACGCCATCGCAGATCATTCCGGCGACGACCCTGTTGCCGCGGGTATCAGTCTGGACGTCACCAATGATGCTTCCGTCGAACGCGCTGTCCGCAAAGCTATCGATCTTTTCGGCTCATTACATATCGTCGTTAACAGCGCTGGACACATGCTACGTAAACCAACCTTTGAACTCACACCGGATGAAATCAACGCCATGTTCGACGCGCACGTCACTGGATCGCTCCGCACATCCATCACCGCCGGGCATATCTTTCGCGAACAACATCAAGGCTGCATCATCAACATCGCCTCAATCTCTTCCTTTGTCGCACTCACCGAAGTCACCGCCTATGCCACCTCCAAAGCCGCTGTCCTTGGCCTCACGCGATCGCTTGCCTGCGAATGGGCCAAGTACGGCATCCGCATCAATGCCATCGCCCCCGGCTTCATCCCCACCAATATCAATCGCCACATAATCGAAAACACCGACCGTGGCAGGCGCATCATCGAAGGTACCCCCACTGCACGCTTTGGCGAAACCAAAGAAATTGCTGGCGCCGCCGTATTTTTGGCTTCAAAGGCAGCCTCTTTCGTCAACGGGCAAACCATCACCATCGACGGCGGGTACACCGCATCCGGCATTACCGATTCGTTCGCTGCATGGGCCACACCGACTGAATCATAATTCTTTTCTTGTTAGATACACCCTACCCATTTATCAAGCAGCATCACGTTCACCATCATTGGACATCGCGTCAAGATTACCCCGCGCGATCGTGCTGCCGCATTCCGGACATGTTGGCCCCATGCTACCGCGAAGATCATATCCACACCGCCAACATCGTAAATTCGGCCGGTACGGATTCTTTGTCCACATCCGAATCTGATCACACTGCACCTCGCGGAGATCCCGTCGCTCAATCGCCACCACCACACCGCTTAATAATAAATGCAACTCCACATGTTTGCGTCGCCACCGCAAACCAACCTGCCACCAAGGATAAAAACGTTGTGGCTCTCCAGACTGCGACCACCGTACCCCATGCCGATTCAGTAACACTGTTTGATTTAGATATTGCCCGTGAGATGCAATCATCTTCGTAAGCTCGCGGCGATATCGGATGTACCTAAGTGTAAAAAGTGCCGTACCCAGCACCACGCTCCCCATTAACGCAAACCCACCAATGAGTACGCGCCCCCACTGTCCCTCTTCTGCATAAAACAGTTGACTACTACCCCATATCACACATGAGCCCAGCATCAGTATCGCCATACCGATAAACGCAAGCGTCTTACGACGTGTGGGCAAAAACCCATGACGTTGACTCGACAGCCACGGCTTATGCAAATCTATCTTCCGCCGACAACAAACACTCTCCATACACTTATAGATCGACATCTCCGCCATCAATCTGAGCCATCGCGGTTGTAGGGATTGCCGCGTCTTATTCGGCCGACTTGTCTATAGTCATGCTCCATTCTATTTAAAACTGCCACTTGAAAAGCCGATCTTAATCACACATCATAGAGTAAGCCTCAGCCCTGAATGTTCACATACCTGTGTCCGCCAAAGGAGCACGATCATCGCTGCCACTGAACTAAAAATCATCACTGAAATCAGCGCACCAATCGAAATCTGTTTCGACCTTGCAAGAAATATTGACTTCCACACCAAGTCCGTCGAAGGTGCGAAGGAAAAAATCATCGGTGGCAAAACCACGGGTATGCTCGAACTCGGCGATATCGTCACTTGGCAAGCCACACACTTTGGTATCCAGCAAGCCTTCACCTCAAAGATCACAGCCATGGATACACCACACTTCATGCAAGACACCATGACCGAGGGCGCCTTCAAAAGCTACGTCCATGATCATCATTTCGAATCGTCCGCAGACAATCAAACGCGTATGACTGATGTCATTCGATATGAGATCCCGATGTGGGCCATCGGCCGCCTCGCTGGCGCCGCTTTCATGGATAAGTATTTAACCGAACTCATCCAGTCTCGCTGCAACGCTATCAAAGCCCACGCCGAATCATAAACCCCTGTTTTCCTAGATAATCTTGCATACACAGCTACACCAGAAGCATCTTCATGTGAGCGGCCGCTCACTCATTCATATCACATTTCTCACCATAACCACATCTTTCCCCTCGCGTCGACCTCCCACCCTCGCATACCATATACCGACTAAACAAAAACACGATAGAAACATAATGGAGATGCACCATGCCAAACCCCACCCCCGCTTTATCCGAAAAACAGATCAATCAAGCCCTCTCCGACCTCCCTGGCTGGTCTTACGATGACGCCAAAATCAGCAAGACATACCGCTTCAAACATTTCAAAGAAGCCCTCTCGTTCATCGTCCGCCTCAGCTTCGAAGCAGAAGCCATGAACCATCACCCTGAAATCTTCAACGTCTACAGCACCGTCAAAATTTCACTCAACACACATGATGCCGGCAACAAAGTCACCGAGAAAGATATTCAACTCGCCAAACACATCGAATCACTCAATTGGCTTCCCGACTGATCGCCACACACACAAGCCCACACATTCAATGTGTGGGATCTTTTTGCGCATCAACACTTCCCAATCATAGCCATGTCCACCACCATCACACCAACAAGTCAAACTATAAAAAAGCTACTCACACATCAGCCCGGGATCGTCGGCATCTGTATGAGCAGCAAGCATGGGTCAAATTTTTATCACATCAATAATGCATCAATTTCAATTCGCCGCGGCCAAAGTTTCATTCATCCGCTTATACGTCTGATGATCTTGTACACGTGCGGTAATCTCAATCTTGTCATCCCCCACCATCTTCAAACTCTGCACACGTAATCGGCGACAATGTTTCAACTCCAACACTGGCTTAAATTCAAAATATTCTAACTCACCAATCTTTTCACCGAGCTCTCTCGCACGAGCCAACGTCTCACCATCACCACCTCGCGAGGCAACCCAATCCGCCATACCACTGATGGGCATAGGCACACGGCCAGCATCCAAATCCGACAGCGATAATGCCGCCATCCCATCCGATTGAAAACTCAGATCAAAGTAAGCACTGAACACCTGTGAGATATATTCAGTGTCATAAGAAAAAGCTAGCACCAACTGCTCGCCGTCCATCGCAATCATTGGTTCCACAATCTCTACTGGCATTTCATAACCACGATCACTCATCCATTTCGGTAACTGCGACGCGACTATCGCATTCATCTCATCCACCGTCAGCTGAATCGTCTTTAACTCATCAACCAGTACATCCTCCGGATTAACCAAACGACTTTCTCCGTCTCGACGCAACAAAGACGATAACCCGCCAATATATGCTTCAGATTCGTTTTCACCGAAATCCTCATCGCTGACAAGATCTTGATAAACCAGCGATTCAATCTTAGCCATCACATCCGCAACGATCGTTTCACGTTGCTCCGGAGTTGTCCGCTTTAGAAAAACCTGATATTGCTTCCAATGTTCCGGCTCACTCTGAAGCAGTGCATAGAGAACAACCGCACCACCAACGGCTAGCAGCACCACACATGCCAAACCGCGTGTCACAAACCAAACAAAGCCGCGTTTCTTACACGTTCGCAATTCTGAAGAAGAATGGTTGCCCTGGTTCTGATCGTTATCCAAAATTTTCTCCCTGTATCTCACTTACTACCAACTGGCCAGCAAGGTGAAATACTGCCCCAATGATGCTTACCTCTATCACACGGAATTAACCAATACACCCGCAAACATGACAAGGGCATAAAACAGGTTGTTTGGTCACAACTGGCTTACTTTGATGATCCTGTAGCTTGTAGCGATTACAACGATTCCGAAACAAATCTTATACCTCCCCCGCATGCAGAATTTCATCTCAATCCACCATAGCCGCCTCTATCACCTTGCGGTATAGTGTCGGCATGGATCTACAACTCTTAGAACAACTGACCACGACCCCGGGCGTTGCCGGCCGCGAACACCGTATCCGCAACTTCATCGCCGACCAAACCGCTGACCTCTTCGATGAATCCTTCGTCGACGAGCTCGGCAATCTCCACGGCATCCTCCGCCCTAAACCCAAACCGTCCAAATCCAAAAAGAAAAAGAACACCGCCGCCCCCAAGAAGATCATGATCGCTGCCCACATGGACCAGATCGGTTTCATGGTCCGGCACGTCGGTGATGATGGTTTTCTCCGCCTGCAAAACATCGGCGGATTCGATCCGCGCAACCTCTTTGCCCGCGTCGTCACCGTCCACCCCGACCTAAACGATCCGCGCAAAGACCTTGATGGCATTATGAATCCTGAAGGCCGCCCGATTCATATCGCCACCGAGGATGAAAAGAAGAAGATCCCCGATGTCTCCGAGTTCATCGTTGACCTCGGCCTCGCCCCCGCTGCGGTCAAAAAGAAAATCAAGATCGGCGACATGGTCACCCTCAAAGCCCCCGTCTATCAAATTGGCAACCTAATCTGCTCACAATGCCTCGATAACCGCATCGCTTCTTACATCGCCATCCGCGCATTGCGCAATCTTAAATATCATGCTTGCGAAATCCACATGGTCTTTACCGTACAGGAAGAGGTTGGCCTTCGTGGTGCTGGGCCAGCTGTCTACCAGGTCCAACCTGATGTCGCCATCTCTCTGGATACCACTGTCTGTTGCGATCTTCCCGGCGTACCTCCCAAGGACCGCTGCACCATCTCCGGTGATGGCGTTGGACTCAACGTCTTGGACAGCGCCGCCATTGTCGATTTCGAACTCCTCGAGGAATTCGACGCACTCGCCAAGCAGAAAAAAATCAAGGCCCAACGCACCATGCTCCACCGCGGTGGTACAGATGCCGGCCCACTCCAGCGCACCGCCGCCGGCTCCCGTGTCATGACCATCCTGACACCCACCCGATATATCCACACCGTCACCGAGGCTGTGCATAAAAATGATGTGGCCGCCGCCGAAAAGCTGCTGATAGCCTATCTGGAGCGTGCATAAACCCTCTTTTGCCAGACTCATAATCGCCTATATTCGCAACTTGTCCCCTACCCTGACACAGCCCTCAGCTTTTGTTATAATCCTCGACCTCACACCACGGGGTGTAGCTCAGCTTGGCAGAGCGCCTGGTTTGGGACCAGGAGGTCGTAGGTTCAAATCCTATCACCCCGATTAACGAAAAATGACTCACCTTTTGGTGGGTCATTTTTTGTTGATGTGGCAATTGCATTGAACCTACGACAGAATGTCAAGTGCAGCGAAAGCATTCATCGGAGATTCATTCCGACCGCAGGGAGGTGCCGCGAATCAGGCGTAGCCTGCGAGTGCAATCCTGTCACTCGATATAGAAAGACTCGCCCCGACTTTCCATGAGTTAACTGAAATACTATCCTGAATCTGAGACTCATAACCTAAAAAGCAGCCATCTAATTCCGGAAATACAAACATATGGATCGCAAGCACCTCGAATATTATCCGGCATGCAAGGGACATCTTTATTGGGATACTGACGGAACACAACACAAAGTCGCAATCGCGTTCACTGTCGAAGTAGATCTATCAGGAGAAATTCACATTGCAATAGAAGATCAGCCACTTAGCAATAAGAATTTTGAGATATTAAAAGTACATCACGGCTCATCTCGAATCGTTCAACCACTAAAGCTTGAAGGTCACAATCAGGAAGGACTAGTTTTCCAGAGCAATGCAATACATCTCACGAATGCTGGAACAACAAGCACTCCAAACAAAGCAACTCTTAAGCTAACTGCAAAAGCACAGCAACTCACAGTATACACTGCAGATGATACTGACGATTCAGCGGGTTCATATCAAGCCGAGTATTTGGTTGTCGGCCTACAATGGTTTCATGGTACAATATTCTCAATCGCAGAAGAAAAAATTGAAATTTCCGGTACAGTTAACCCTGAAGATTTTTCGAAAATTACAGGATCCATCATCATTCGATCATCCTCTAATGAACGAACATTTAGCGAATGGCTAAACGTAGCAGACTCAACAGTAGATCGAATCCTCGATGTTGTATCTTTTGCCGACGGCCACTTCATGCGCCCGAGTACAAGGCGCGCCTTCAAAGACAAGACGCTCGCACAAATAGACTTCACAGGTAAAGGAAGAGGATCAAAACCATATATGCCGCCGTTGCACCCCCTTAATTACAACGAAAGTTTACCACCACTCATACAGGCGTACACACAAGAATGTATCGATAAGACCGGAATTAATGTCGCAATTGAATGGCACCTAATGCCACATTTATACAATGAAGCCCGATTCATCTCACAAATGACTGCAATCGAGCACTTGATTCACATTTTCTCCAAACAATCGTCTGATTCAACTTACATCAATAAGAATATCTTTAGAAACGACATCGCTCCCAAAATAACCGATACTCTAAAACAAGAACTTACTAAGATTCCATTGAATGATGAGAAAAGAGAAAATGCTGTTCAGGAGATGGGCCAAAACCTTAAAGGAATTAACCGTCGCAGTTTGCGATCAAACCTGGACAGAATGATGCTCGCCTATGACGTGCCACTTGACGATCTAGAAGATATAATAGGGTCGCTTATCGAAATGCGCAATGGCATTGTTCATCGCGGCCTATCTGATTCAAAAAATGGAAAATTGAGCAAACGGGTAGCAGAAGCGGAAGAATTGCTTAGACGAATCATCCTCGCCATACTTGGCTTCAATGGTCGGTATACATGCTGGCTCAATAAAATAGAAGACAAAGAATTTCGGAATACCGTGTAATCCACTTACCCTACGCCAGGGCAATTACACATCAACGGTTTACATTGAAAATACTCTAAAATAGACATGCCAATAGCGAACCCATCCAGCCTTAAAATTTCTCGGATAGTATACATATCCCTGATTCTTTTAGTCCCACTCAATGAAAATCGACCCCAGCAAAAGCCAGAGCCGATGAAAAGACTCCAATCGCCTGTTCTACCTCTACCCATAAAATCAAGACGATGACAATTGATTGCCTTGCCTTCAATCAGTATCCCATCTTATGATCCCGATCTAACAAATCATTGCAGATCGCATCATGCTATAGTGTCATCTGAAGAAACATTAGAGATTATGCGTATCATCGAACTCGCAAATACTGCCCATAGTTAATCGCTGGATAGGCACGTTTTTTTCTCCACATTCCACGCCAGCTTCATTACACTGATACCCAATCAGATCACGTAGAACTCCTCTCTACTGATTCACCTTCTTGTATATAAACAGATTCTTCAGCGGAGTGATGAAAAACAAAGGGATCGCTCACTTGAAACGCAAATCTCAAGATGATGCCATCAAAAAACACATGAAAGAACATCCCACACCTGAAATCGCCACACCTGAAATCGAACCTCCAGCCTTACCACCCGAGCTTGAAAGCCGAAGTGCTAGCTTACGCAAATACCTCACCATCATCACGATCCTCGTCAGCCTCGGCCTTGGCTTGTACACCCATTACTATGTCACCCCAAGCTGGCATGTCCAAGAAATTTCTTTACAAGCCCACACAAACGAAGACGGCAGCGTCTACTACATTCAGCGCGGTAAGCATGTCCAAATGGGCAGCCCTACCGCTTATGATCAGTCGGCCATCGCACCACACAATATCGGAGAAGCCGACACCACAGGCCAATCCAAAATCACTGATTACTATTATAAAGAGGTCGCTGCATCTGATGGCTCCATCGCAAAACAATATGGACAACTCATCGCACAACGGCACTTCGGCCTCTTCTCACTTCTACCAGCCGCCGTCGCAATCATCCTTTGCCTTGCCACGCGCGAACCACTCAGCGCTCTTTTCTGCGGCATCCTCGTTGGCGCTTTCATGCTCGGGCAATTCGACATCACCGGTGATGTTTTCATCGGCAACCTTACCAGCGCATCGGCTGTCTCCATCCTCATCCTCTACCTTTGGCTACTCGGCGGACTACTCGGCATCTGGTCGCGCACCGGAGCAGCACAAGCCTTCGCGCAGCTCATGACCAAGCACTTTGTGCGCGGTCCCAAATCTGCAAAATTCGTCACTTGGCTCCTTGGTGCCATCTTCTTCCAAGGCGGGACCATGTCGACCGTTCTCGTCGGCACTACCGTCAAACCCCTTGCAGACAAACAAAAAGTCTCACACGAGGAACTCTCATACATCGTCGACTCAACCGCTTCGCCGATTGCGGTATTGATCCCCTTCAACGCATGGCCGTTCTATGTACAAGCCTTTCTGTTTGTACCGGGCGTCGCCTTCCTCGCCACCGAAGAAGATCGTATCCGCTTCTTTTTCCTCTCCATCACGCTCAGCTTCTACGCGCTCTTCGCGGTCATTGGCACATTCCTACTTTCTATGGACAAAACGTTTGTCGTGACGAAGCGCATGAAGGATGCCATGCACCGTGCCCGTACCACCGGCCAACTCAACGCCCCAGACGCCAAACCACTCTCTACTAAGGAACTTGAAACCACCCACATTCCCGCAGGCTACAAGCCCACCGCTTTTGAATTCATCTTCCCACTCATCGTTCTCATCGGTATCGCCATCACCTCACACATCATCACTGGAAGCCCCAACGTGCAATGGGCCTTTGGTGCCGCACTTGCCGTTGCCGTCGTCTCTGCCCTCTTCCGTGGCATGTCACTCAATAATGTCATCGAAGGTATCGGCGACGGACTCAAAGGTATCGTCACCGCATCGGTCATCCTTATGTTTGCGCTCATCATCGGCAACATGGCTAAAGCCACCGGCGGCGGGCAATACCTCGTCGCCCTTCTTGCCGACTCAGTCCCCCATTGGATCATCCCTGCCGCCTTTATGATCCTCGCCATGATCATTGCTTTCTCTACCGGCACATCCTTCGGCACCTTCGCTGTCGCTTTCCCGCTCGCCATGCCACTCGCTTGGGCCATCGCTCAATCCACCGGCATCGAACATCCACAGTTTTTCATGATGGTTTGTTTTGCCGCCGTCCTCAACGGCGCAGTCTACGGCGACCAATGTTCTCCTATCTCCGACACCACCATCCTCTCCTCCATGACCACCGGCACCGACCTCATGGATCACGTTCGCACCCAGCTTGCACCAGCCAGTATTGCAGCCACGCTCGCCATCATTTCATGGACCGCGCTGGTGGTTATTTTTGCGTAAAACGTTCACAGAAACCCCCAAACCATATTTCGCACAAACATCTATCTATCAAATAGTTGCATCTTGCTAATTCTATCGGTGCTGTAATATCACACTGTTATAAACGTTGTTCTATCAATCCGCTTCAAAACAACCTTTTCAAATGGTTGTTTTAATTGTATATTTAGTTTTTATGATTACTGAAATCCCTGCTAGCACCAGCGATCTGGCACTGCCCAACGTTAGCCCAGACCTCCCCACCAAGGAAAGGTTGTTGATTGCCGCTGGGTACATCTTCGCCTGCAAGGGCTATCAAGATGCGACGATTGCTGAAATTTCTCAGCTTGCCTCAGCAAACATTGCTGCGGTCAACTATCACTTTAAAGATAAACACTCGCTCTACGCAGAAGCCATTCACGTCGCCTTCGAAAAAGCCAGAGACAAATACAAACCCAATGGCAACCTCCCCACAGATGCGCCTGCTGAGCAAAGGCTCCGCGCCCGTATCACAGCCATTTTGAGTTCGCACTTTGATAACTCTGAAGCAAGCTATTTTCGGCGGATCATCGTCTGGGAAATGTCTAACCCCTCTGATAATTTCAAGAACCTCATTGCACCCCACCTAACCCCCCTCAAGCAACAACTCCATGATATGCTTGCAGATCTACTCGGCCCCACAGCAACCCCGCGAGACATCCAGCTTTGCAGTTTCTCTATCATTAGCCAATGTCATTCCCCCCTGCTCCGCAAACACATGCACCCCGCACATATATCCACGGAATCCTACACACCTGATCAGATTCAATATTTGATTAACCACGTGACCGAATTTTCGCTCGCAGGCATCAAAATGATGCGTATCAAACGTGAACAACAGGTAGCAACCACAGGAGAGATTTAATCCCTTGATCTGCCATCAAATACATCACATGCCCCGCACACAGACTGCCATCTTAAAAGTTGCTTTCGTGTCAATGATCGCATTACTTGCAAGTAGTTGCATCACTGCACCCGAGTCACCCTTGCAACCGATCAACATGCCGACCACCTTCTCACAATCCTCCAGCCCTTCCGCTCAACCCCTAGAAACGCAGTGGTGGCTTTCTTTTCAGGACAAACAACTTAACGCACTCATCGACACCGCCCTCACCAACAACTTCAACATCAAATCCGCATGGGCGCGTATCGATCAATCCGCCGCAATCGCCCGACAATCTTCCGCCTCGCTTTTTCCTTCACTCGACGGCACCGGCCGGACGTCTCGATCACGCAACGAGATCAACTCACCATCCAACCCCGGCCAGCCCGCAACCACCACCTATAGCAATTCGTTCTCCCTCGGACTGACCGCTTCTTACGAGATTGATCTCTGGGGTCGCATCCGCGCTACCGCAAACGCAGCAAATCTCGACAACCAAGCCGTCGTATTCGACCTGCAAACCACGGCTATTTCTCTCTCAGCACAAATCGCGGACACTTGGTACAACCTCATCGATCAAAACGCGCAGTGTGCCCTGCTTGAGCAGCAAATCAAAACCAATCAGCAACATCTGGACATCCTCTCCGAACGATTCAACCGCGGCCTCGTCGGTGCTCCTGATGTCCTGCAACAAGAACAGCTGCTCGAATCAACCCGCACCGAAAAAATCCGCGCCGACCTGCAATCCAAAATCCTTCAGCACCAACTCTCCGTCCTCCTCGGCGAAGCTCCCACCGCCAAAACATTCGCCACCCCTGATCAGTTCATCACACTACCCAACCTGCCCGACACCGGATTGCCTGCGGATCTTTTAACCAAACGCCCTGACTTGCAAGCGGCATTCACAAGACTTCAATCTTCTAACCAACGTATCGCCGCCGCTATTGCCGATCAGTATCCTCGTCTTTCTATCACAGCATCCACCTCTACCGATTCAGTTCATATACGTGATCTCTTCGACAATTGGCTCGCCACCATAGCTGCAAACATGGCGGCCCCAATCTTTGATGGGGGGCGCCGCGCCGCAGTCGTTGATCAAAACAAAGCGACTGCACAACAAAACTTTTATACCTACGCGCAAACAACCCTCACTGCATTGCAGGAAGTCGAAGACGCCCTCGCACGTGAACAACATCAGCGAAACATTCTAGCCTCGATTCAATCTCGTGAACGAATCGCGTCTCAGGTCGCCGACCAGCTTTACCAAAATTATCTCAAAGGGGCAGAAGATTTTCTTCGCGTGCTCACCGCACAGCAATCCCTCCAACAACTCCAACGTCAACGGCTCTCCGCCAACCGCGACATGATTCAATCACGCATCGCACTCTGCCGCGCAATCGCAGGCCCCCCACCACTCACGAAACCCCTTGAAAAATAACCTAAAACATGAACAACGACCCCGTGAATGACTACCTTCACGAGAGAGACATCAGATGACAACAACACCCACACAAGAGATTCAACCCAACTCTGATACCACCCCCACCATACCACCGCGCCAAAAAGGCCCGATGCAGAAAATTCTTGCTTTCACAGTCAAAAGCATCATCACCCTTGCCATAATTACCGCAGGCATCCTTGCCGCCTATCAGCTTTATGTCACCAAACCCAAAGCTGCGAAAAAACCTAAGCCCACACTCCCCACACTCGTGACAACACAAAACATGTCACCACAATCGTTCACCGTTACCGTCGAAGCCTTCGGCACGGTAGAACCTGCACGCACCATCGACATCCAGCCTCGCGTCACTGGCGTGATCACTAGCATCCACCCTAATCTTGTTCCGGGGCAGTTTCTCCCCGCAGATCAGGTCATCGCCAATATCGAAGCCGATGATTACAAGATTGCCAAAGTACAACGAGAAGCCGATCTGATTAAAGCAACTTCTGATTTGCAAATTGAGAAAGGCCGCCAGTCCGTCGCAGAACGTGAATACAACATGCTTGCAAACACCAGCGAACTAGCAGAGGACGACAAAGCGCTCATCCTTCGCAAGCCACAAAACCAGATCGCAGAAGCCAACATCCTCTCTGCTCAAAATGCACTGGATCGAGCCGAGCTTGATCTTGCTCGCACCACCATCCATGTACCCTTCAATGCAACAGTCATGCAGAAACATACCGACCTAGGCGCCTTGGTTTCGCCAAGTACACGCATCGTCTCCCTCATTGGTACCGATCAATATTGGCTACGCCTACTCGTCCCAACAAACGATCTTAAATGGATTTTTTCCTCTGAAAACAAAAATCATAGCGCAACCATCTTCAACGATTATGCATGGAAGCATCTTGCAAAAAATTCCCGCAATGCGACCGTCGCACAACTCGCGCCAGAGCTTGAAATCAAAGGCCGCCTCGCACAGATCATTCTCACCGTAGATGATCCTCTTGCTCTGAAACCACAGAATGCAGACCAACCCAAGCTACTCATCAGCATGTATGTCCGCTCAATTATCACCGGCCCAACACTCGACAATGTTTATGTCATACCCCGCAAAGCGGTTCATGATAACAACACCGTTTGGATTATGAACAGTGAAAATAAGCTCGACATCCGTACCATCGATCCAATTTGGGAGAACGATCAGTACATGATCACTCGCTCTGCCTTGCAACCAAATGATCAATTGGTCATCTCTAACATTGCAACACCCTCGGCCGGCATAACGCTGAAAATAGCGAAATGAGAATCAATGTTTAAGCCTCTTTTGTGCTTCATCCCAATAACCGATCACGACAAGATGACGAGCAATCCATCCAATGAAAACCCCCACGCTTAAACCTGAAGAACGACGCGGCCCAATCGCATGGATGGCTGGTAATTCCGTCGCCGCTAATCTCATCATGGTTGTCCTCTTGATCGGTGGAGCACTCTTCGCATTCACTGCCAACCAGGAAGTCTTCCCAGAATTTGAACTCGACGTTGTCAATGTCTCAGTCGCCTACCCCGGCGCATCCCCCGAGGAAGTTGAGAACGGAATCGTCCTTGCCATTGAAGAATCCATCCGCGGCATCAGCGATATCAAAGAAGTCACTTCATCGGCACGCGAAGGGGCCGGTTCGGTATCCGCAGAACTGATTACTGGTGTCGATGCACAAAAAACCTACCAAGATATTAAAACCGCCATCGACCGGATCACAACGTTTCCAGAAGAAGCTGAGCGGCCCACAGTCACGCTTGCAGAACGAAAGCACAGTGTGTTAAAGGGTGTTATCCACGGCCCTGTATCAGACAAGCTACTTCGAGAAATTGCGGAACAGGTTCGTGTACGACTTCTCGACTCACCGAACATTACGCAGGTTGATATTGCCTGGGGCAAACCACTTGAAATTTCGATTGAGGTTCCAAAGGACACACTGCGCGCGTATAACCTGACACTCAATCAAGTCGCCCAGCGCATCCAACGGGCAGCCATTGAACTACCCAGCGGTGGCATCAAAACCACCGGCGGTGAGATTCTACTTCGTGTTGACGAACGCAAGGAGCTTGGCAGTGAGTTCGCAGAAATCCCAATCATTACTACCTCGCAAGGTTCCGCGGTTTTATTGAAAGATATCGCGATCATTAAAGATGATTTTGAAGATGTGGACATGGTGTACACATACGAAGGGGAGCCCGCAATTCAGTTGAATGTATTTCGCGTAGGGAATCAGTCACCACGATCTGTTTCACAAGCATTTCAGAACCTAATGCCAGAGATACAAGCAGCACTTCCGCCAGGTATTGTCATCGATATCGAAGAAGATGATTCAATTATTCTTGATCAGCGTATCGATCTGCTAACGCGCAATGCCTACATCGGCTTGTCCCTTGTCTTTATTTTCCTCGGTATTTTTCTTGAAGCACGACTGGCGTTCTGGGTGATGCTTGGCATCCCGATCTCATTCATGGGAGCCTTCCTATTCCTGCCGACGATGGATGTGTCAATCAACATGATTTCACTTTTTGCATTTATCATTGCACTCGGGATTGTTGTTGATGATGCAATTGTCGTTGGCGAATCAGTCTATGAATATCACCAACGCGGCATGTCCTTTAAAGATGCTGCCATCCGCGGCACGCGCGAAATTGCAGTACCGATCACTTTTTCAATTCTGACAAATATCGTCGCCTTCCTACCAATGGCACTCGTACCAGGACGGATGGGTAAAATCTTCCGCGTTATTCCGATTGTGGTCATCATTGTCTTCCTCATCTCACTTTTTGAATCACTCTTTATCCTCCCTGCCCACCTCGCACATCAAAAAGACGCACGCACCAAAATCGGCGCATGGTTCCATCACAAACAACAAGCCTTCTCTCACGGTTTCGTCCATTTCGTCAAATCAACCTATGGCCCCTTCCTCCGATTCAGCCTCAACAACCGGTACATCGTCCTCGCCACTGGCATTGCGGTCCTTGCGATTACGCTTGGTTATGTCATCTCAGGCCGCACAGGCCTTGTGCCCATGCCGCGTGTCGAAGCGGATGCTGCAGCTGTCACTGCAGTTCTGCCCTACGGCTCGCCCATCAAAGACACTACCATCGTCCGCGACCGTATCGCCGCAGCAGCAGAACGCGTCGCCGAAAAACACGGCGGTGGCATCCTCCTCGAAAACCTTGCAGCCGGCATCGGCGGCTCCGCCCACAAAACGTCCGGCCCTCACGTCGCCGAAGTCGTTGCTTACCTTTCTGATCCCGACACCCGCCCAATCTCCACCTCACAATTCATCAAAGAGTGGCGTAAAGAAACCGGCGCTATCCCCGGCCTCGAATCACTCACCTTTGAATTCGACCGCATGGGGCCTGGCTCCGGCCAATCACTCACCATCGAACTATCACATGCAGACAACGAAGTTCTGCGTGCCGCATGCGCCGACCTTGCAAACGCGCTCCAACAATTCCCCAACGTCTCGGACATCAATGACGGCTTCCTCCCCGGCAAAAAACAACTCAGCTTTACCATGCGACCCGAAGGACGCGCCCTTGGCCTCACTGCAGCAGATGTTGCTGTTCAGGTCCGTAGTTCTTTTTACGGCGCAGAAGCACTTCGCCAGCAACGCGACCGCAACGAAATCAAAATCATGGTCCGCTTACCTAAAGAAGAACGCATCTTCGAAAATCAGCTAAACCAATTACTTCTTCGTTCGCCAGAAGGTACAGAAATCCCTTTGTATGAAGCAGTCAACGTTGATATTGGCCGCGCCTATACCACTATTGACAGGCGCAACGGACGCCGCGTGGTGAACGTCACCGCCAACGTTACACCAGACCGTGAGACCCCAGTTATCTTAGATTCTGTCAAAGCATCTATCATGCCAAATGTGCTGACAAAGTATCCGAATCTCTCATACTCTTTTGAAGGTAAAGCAGCGGAGCTATCTGACTCCATGACAGCACTTGCACTTGGATTTGTCCTCGCAACCTTTGGCATCTATGCGCTTCTCGCCATCCCCTTCCGATCATACATCCAACCCGCCATCATCATGACCGCCATACCTTTCGGAATCGTCGGCGCCATCATCGGACATATCATCATGGGCTATGCTATCTCTATCATCTCCATGATGGGCATCGTTGCTCTCACCGGTGTGGTCGTCAATGACTCGCTTGTTCTCATCGATTATGCCAACCGCCTTTACCGTTCAGGCACACCAGCTCACGATGCGATCCAACTTGCTGGCATCCGCAGATTTCGACCCATCATGCTTACCACAATTACCACTTTTGGTGGCCTCGCCCCTATGATTTTCGAAACCTCCATCCAAGCAAAATTCCTCATCCCCATGGCCATCTCACTCGGCTTCGGTATCCTCTTCGCTACCTTTATCTCACTCATGCTCGTCCCCTGCCTCTACCTCATCATCGAAGACATTAAGAGCCTCGTACTTGGCACACCTATTGAAATTGCTATCGATAGGAGCAAAAAAGCCGAAGAAGTTCTCGCAGAATAACCCCCCTAAGTTCTTTAGATGTATTGATTAATAATAAAAAATCCGAATGCAAATCAAAATTATAGAAGATTCGCTTCTCGTTCACTGTTTCCTGATTTATGATTGACCTAGAGTGATCAGCATCAAAAAGGGAGACGCAAGATGAGCAAATCGATTCACATCCGTACTTGCCTATTGGTTGTAGCAACCTATGTTTCGCTATTAACGATTACAGGCAGCCTTAGTGCCCACGCTACCAACCCACCGCATACTCATGTCACCAGCGAACATCACTTCCTCGAATATACCGGCTTGTACGCCCTGATCTTTGCTGCCCTCGCAATCGTTTATGGTATCTACCGCGGTGCGATGAATAACAAATCAAAATCCAGCCACCATAAATAAGCTCTACCTAATCAAAACGAATACATCAACTGTAAAACAGCACACGATAGAAACCGTGTGCTGTTGCCTTTACTCACTACATAAAAACTACCACTAGCGAATCAATCGACCAATACGTCCCGATGTGGCATAGCCAGAAACAGCCTCTTCCTGCTTATCTTCACCATCAATTAGTAAACCAAATTTACGGCTCGTAATATCTATACCCTTGATAAACTCCACATGGCCATCCATGAAGGCATAGTTACGACCTTCCATCTGTACATGTGGCCACTCTGTAATATCTGTTGATGAACTAAATCGCATCCAACCGCTCCATACCTCATCAACCAATGGGTCAGCATCAAATGCCATCGCATTTCGCAATGAACTCCGAGTCGAAAAATTTGGCTCATCGACAAACGAACATAGATTCGAAGGCTCAGCAAAATCCATCTTCCCCAACATCGTCACCACGCCATTTGCCGCATATGAATTTTTGTTGTCATATGCAACTGTAGTGGAGTCATTGTAGTTGGTAGGGCAAAGAAACAATTCAATATTCTCTTCCATATGCTTATGTAGATAATAAAACCAATTACCACGATTCTCTGATCCAACAACAACCTCACCCGTGGCCAGTGCACCATTAATACTCCGCAATCGACCATGCTGGTAAGGGAAATAACCTTTTGAATCAATCTGATATGCTATCGCTGCCGTCTGAATCTGACGTAAGTTACTGCCGCACTGGATCATCTGCGTATTTTCGCGCGCAGATGTCAGTGCAGGCAAGAGAATAGAGATCAGTAATGCTATGATTGATATGACTACAAGCAATTCGATTAGTGTAAATGCTGATCTTTCTAACTTCATACCATTCACTTTCTGTAGATGAATAAAATTTTGAGGTCATCACACCGAATTTTTTCGCCGCAACATCATCAAGCCCATTAATGCAATCACAGAAGCACTCGCAGGCTCAGGAATCGCAATGTGCTTGTTGTATAGATGCGTGCCAACACTGGTCGCCTCTGCGACAGACAACTTACGATCATAAACAATAAATTCTGCAATCTCGCCATCAAAGAAATTGCCTGGATCAGTATCTGTCTTACCTGAACCACTCGCGGCAAGGCGTGTATACAAATGGCCATTCAATGCGAGATTCGAAAGATCCGCATCAGCAGAACTGTCGCCTGTGGTCGTAGTGCCGGCAGCGTCAGTAACCGATGAGATCATCAAATCGTTCGCACTATCCAGCTGGCTGATCCCAATAAAATATATGCCTGCTGAGAGTGTCCCCGGCGTATTAGCCACATCAAAATCATTGTTCTGCTCACGGCCAGATGTACGGTAACCATTAGAAGCATGTGACATGCTCTCAAGTGCTGAAGCGCTCAAAACGGTCGTCCCCGGATCAGGATCAATGTCGCCATAGCCAAAGCCAACCATACGATCATTTGCTAGCAAATCTGCTTTGAAAACAACAATCCAGGTCAGATCGCCGGAAGCTGTATCAAACAGCGTCGAAGCACCAATCTCAAGAAATTGAGCTGATCCATCAAACGAAACTGCATTTTCGCCATTTGGCGTCGCACCTGATACCAACTCCCCCGTACCTGTCGCATTCAAACCGTTTCCTGAAATATCATTCCAACCAATCACGTTACCATTACCGTCATCAACGATACTACTACCATCTAAATGAACCAATAAGCCACTTGTTACTGGTAGCGACGCACCCTGCACATAATCCACACATACCACAGCAGCAAGCATCCCCATGCTGCACGCAAACCGACTCATCTTTTGAATCATCATCTTCCTTCCTTTCATCATGAATTGTGTTCTAACAAGAAAATCAACCAAACCGATATGCCGCTAACGATAGAACTCTGTTCGATACATTGAATAAAAGCGAACCATTAACACCTCATTGAGATGTTATTAGTATATCAATGTTTCCTGGTCTTGCAACTAAAAACTTCCGCCACCCCGTGCGTGAAAAACAGAATACTACGATCGCACAGCCTTATTGCATCTCTTTTTGTAAAATACACTTATACTTACATGGTATCTTACAAATCGTATAAGTCCGTTACTGATACTGATTACCCCTACAAAAACACCATGCCATTAATATGTCAATACTTCAATATGTGTTATTCTTATCTATCGAGAAATAAATTCATACATTTCGAGTAGTGGAAATGAACCTGAAGAACACACAGAAGTCAAACGCTTATAACGCCATACAGCAAATGCTGATCGACGGCTCTCTCCCCCCAGGCAGCCTTGTCTCTGAAGTTTCTCTCGCCGCAAAAACCGGTTATGGCAGAACACCCATCCGCGAAGCCATCAGTATTCTTGAGCACGAAGGTCTCGTTTCTCGCCTACCTCGCCACGGCACAATTGTTAACACACCCGATATTGCAGAAATCACCCACTACTACGATGTCCGTGAGGCACTTGAATGTTTCTGTGCCGCGCGTGCTGCATCAAGTATGCACCCCGAAGAACATGCCAAACTGGAGATCACAACTCGCAAGTTAAAAGAAATACTTATAAAAATGCGATCCGATAAGATTCAGGTACTCGATGGTGAACTTCTAAAAGCTGCGCTCGCTTGTGATCTCGCTTTCCATATGATCATCATTCGAAACGAACACAACCCTCAAATCCTCAAAATAATTGATAATTCCCGTACATTTATAAGAATCTGCAATATCAAGCATAACTCTACATTTCGAATCATGGCCCACATATATCGAGACCATGAATCAATCCGACGCGCAATCATCAAACGTAATCCAGAACTCGCATCACACCGAATGTCAAAACATATACAGCGCAGTCGTGATCAAAGTATCGCAACCTATAGCCGCCACCAAACAACAACTGATGTTCTACGCACAATGGACGACAACATCGCCAACGATATTTTTCATCAAATTCAAGATTTGCTATAGCATACCCCCATCAATCCTTCACACGCTTACTACATAAAAAAGACGCTCTGAAAATTCAGAGCGTCTTTTCCAATGGGCCATACTGGACTTGAACCAGTGACCTCCTCGATGTCAACGAGGCGCGCTAGCCAACTGCGCCAATGGCCCATAAACCGGCAATTTCCTGCCGAGCCACAGAGTATACACAGACCACTTCTACTTGCCAACTACACATCATTTCACACAAATACACCCGCTGAACGAACGATGCCAAGCCATGAATCAGCAGAGCTTTACGTCAAAATTGACTAATTTACACTCAGAGTGCTCTCCATTCGCCCCATCAATAAAATTCCCATAATCTTTTACAAAAACATAACTTACAACAAACACACGTCTCTCTCACTCCTTCGCAACTTCATCATTGACACATCGACCTCAAAAATGTTATATAACTATGAATATTGATTCGGCAGACCAGTGTCATAAATGCCTGTTTCATAAAAACCTACGCATGTTATTCTGGCAGAGTTACGTCCACTGATTGGCTATCCGCTTAACTCATTCGCAAAACTACTCCATTGTTGATAGCTATCGTCGGCCAACCTCGCCAAAACATTCGCCAGCCTGATCAAGCCACGTTTTAATCATTCACTTTAACGGATATCGCATGAATTACGTTTGGACCGCACTGATCGTACTCAGCCTCGCCTTCGCCATGTTTGCAGACATCGGTGATCTGGCTTCAGATAAATACCGCAACCGCACGCCTTTGCCCGTAACAATTCAAGTACAAGATGAACAATCTTTCAGCAGCAACAACACCATCTCTCTTACCGAATCTGCCATCATCAATCAACCATCCGGCAAAGAAGAAGTCTCACCACTACAAAACGCAGCGGAGATTGGTGTCAATCCAACCATATCAGCTTGGGATTCTGCTAACTACCCTGTCAACATCCACGTGCATGTTGATCCGAAGCAGTACATTGATTTTTATCATTTAGACCAAGATCTTTCACAAGCCGAGCAAACTGAAATCCTCAATACACTCACCGCATACTTCGCCACACCGTTCAACGGACAAATCAACAAAACACAATCCGGAAAAATCGAACTCCGTTTCGACGTCCCCAGTAAGCTGCCCAAACCGCTCGACACCATCTACAAATCCAATAAAAACAAAGCCGGCCAGTTTATTACTGAAATCTCCACACTTCCCATTACACCCAACGGTACCGCCACCCTCGACCTCACACCCATCCGCTACCTCAAACTTAAAGCGATTACCGACGCTGCCTTCGACTTTGCTGATGTCGCGGTCACCATTGCACTCGGCTTGATCGGCGTATTGGCACTCTGGCTCGGGCTCATGAAAATCGCTGAAAAATCAGGTCTGATCTTTGCATTCTGTCGCTTGATTCAACCCATCTTACATCCACTTTTCCCAGATATTCCCAAAGGCCATCCCGCCACCGGCATGGTCGCACTCAACATGGCCGCCAATATGATTGGCCTTGGTAATGCCGCTACTCCTCTTGGCATCAAAGCTATGGAAGAACTCCAATCCCTCAGTAAAGAAAAAGACACCGCCACAAACTCCATGGTCATGCTGCTCGCAGTCAATACTGCTTCACTTCAAATCACACCCTCCGCTACATTGCTGGCGGTGATGGGTGTGGCCGCGACCGACCTCCTCGTCGCTATCCTCATCGTCACCGCACTCTCCGGCACCATTGCCATCATCACTGCAAAACTCTTCAACCGCCTGCCGATGTACAAAAAATCAGACCCCGGCCATATCGATTGGAAACCTGGAGACACAACCGTAACAGATCCAACTGTGTCGCTTGAAGCCGTTGTCGCCGAGGCGACCACCGGCAAAGACTAACACCACGCAACATACTGCACCGCATCAAACACAAAACATCACCAGCTCACGCTGGAAGGAATAAAAAATGCTTCCCATCAAAGACATCCTCAACATGGCCTCACTCTTCGTTATACCCGCCATGCTCATGCTCATCCCTCTCTACGGCATGTACAAAAAAGTACCTGTTTACGAAGTCTTCGTCGAAGGCGCGAAAGAAGGCTTCAAGATCGCCGTCATGATTATTCCTTTCCTTGTCGCCATCCTTTTCGCTATCGGCATGTTCCGTGCTTCCGGCGCCATGGACGAGTTACTGAACTTCCTTCGCCCTGCCCTCACCGCTATCAATGTCCCGCCAGAAGTCCTCCCCATGGCCATCGCACGCCCTCTTACCGGCTCCGGTGCCACCGCTATTCTTGTCGATATCGTTAACGAACACGGTACCGAATCCATCATCACCCGTATCGCCGCCACCATCTCTGGCTCAACAGAAACCACCTTCTATATCATCGCGGTTTACTTCGGTGCTATCGGTGTCAAAAAGTACCGCCACGCTCTCGTCGTTGGTCTCATCGCAGACATCGCAGCTATCATCTTCGCCATCTACATCGTGCAATGGCTCTTCAGCTAAAACCAACAACATTCAGACATAAAAAACCCTGCACGAATATGCAGGGTTTTTTAATAATCAATTTATTGCATACAAATCTTCGTTAAACTTCGATGCCACACGACTGGATACTACCCGCCAACTCCAAAAGCGATTCTGCCTGACATTTTGCAAGAATATTCGCACGATGTGAAGCAATAGTTTTACTAGATAAATCCAAATCCGAACTAATCTCTTTATTACTCTTACAAGCCAACAGAGATCGTAGCACTTGACGTTCACGAGTTGTTAACTTAGACAAACCTAAATTGATCCTCGCTCCAACTTGATGAATCTGCCTATTCTTTGCATCAATCTGAAGTGTATTCTGTACCTGATCAATCAAATCCTGCGGCACAAACGGCTTCTCTAAAAAATCAATCATCCCGCCACGAATTGCACTAACAGCAGTCGGCACATCAGCATAACCCGTAATCATGATCGCGGGAGGACAATACGACTGCAATTCAGCAGCTTTTTCTACAACCGTTAAGCCAGAAATATCCGGCAAACGCAAATCAATAATCAAACATCCAAATTCATCCAATGATGTATATGACAGAAAACTATGTCCCTCATGGAAGGTGACTGTCTTCAACCCGATCGATTCCATCATGGCTTGAATTGACTTGCACATCTCTTGATCATCTTCGATCAAGGCGACACAATTCTTGGTGGCGAGATTCTCTTCGCGCATAGGGTCAATTCTCTTTCACTTATTGACTTTGTACATCCAGTTACTACACCGTGGAACGAAACGTTTTTAACAACTTTCTGCCGCATTGTTCACAGGCAAATAGCAATTAAAGCACGCACCGTTCTCATAACTATTGTCCAAGCCGATCTCTCCTCCATACTGACTAAGAATGTCTCGGCATATCCATAAACCTAACCCCAACCCCTCTGATTTACTTGTTTCGAATGCTTTAAATAAAACATCCCGTCTATCTACCGCCACACCCGGACCTGTATCTGCCACACATATACAAATGCGGCTATCATCAACTAACTTTGTTGATACAACAATCTCCCGGTTTTCGATCCCTGCTTCTTCGAAAGCATCGATAGCATTGGTAATAAGGTTACACAACACTTGCTGTAACTGAAAGCCATCAATCTCAATTTTTGGTATATCACATGATAACTCAAAACGCACCAGAGTATGGTGTGTTTGCGTAAGCGGCAACAACATCCTTATCGCGCGGCATATCGCATCGTTTATATCTATTTTTTCAGTCTTTCGTGGCGCCTTTCGGCTTAAGAAAGATCTTAATTCACCTGCAAATTTTCCTGCATCAAGCGTTATTGTTAAAGCTCGATTGAGATACTCCAGATCTTCCTTATCAATACCATGTTTTTGATGTAATAATCTCAACGAGGTATCAATATAATTTGCAATTGTTGTCAATGGCTGCCGAATTTCATGAGCAATCGCAGCATGCAGTTGACCTGCCATCATTAACTTTGAAACCCGTACATATTGCTCAAGCTCAAGTCCAAGATCATCCTCTTGGCTAACTTGATCAGTCACATCTAATGTCAAAATATTCACGACCGGTTCAGATTGGTATTCAATCACTGGCCCCATCGAAACCCACCACCACTTACCATTTACATCGCGAATAATTAAGCGATGTAGCTCACTTGTTTGGAAAACCTCTGCAAGCGTTTCGCGGTAAATCTCAAGATAAGTCGCATCAATCCATTGATAAACCGTCTGCCCACAGACCGCTTCACGAGTAATACCTACATCGGCATTATTCATATCAAGAATAACACCCTGTGCATTTACCGCCATCACGATCGCGGGCAAATGGCGAAAGACTGTTTCCCGCCAATCCTCATGTCCATCGGATAAAGCCGAAGGCCAATCGTCATGAGTCGACATTACCGCTGGCTTTTCGGACAAACCGCGATGGCCTACCCGGGTCATCTGGATTTCCTTACGAAATAATGTCATTGGCTGCCTGTACTCACTATTGCATGATGGTGACAAACAATGCAAACAACTCACACCACAAAGATTCGGAACGACACAATCTTAGTTTGATGCACACCTATCCCTTCACCCTTTACTTCACGCGCGGCCAGACATTCTTGAATTGCTCCAAGGTACTTACTCCCCCCTCTTGCATCCTTCAAAACCCACCGAACAGTACTCATCTGATCCATGACCCGTAGCATCAATACAAATAATGCCCGTCATGACATAGCATGGTTCCCACTCAGAAATGGACCCTCCTTTCTAGATGCTATCTGCTTTACACAAGGTAGATCTATTAATTCGTACTGCGTCTAATACCTGAAACGCAATGATTCATACTAAATCTAATACGCTGAGGACACATGCTACGAACCCTATGCTTATTTGATAACGCAAACGCCCATACTTTGCAAAGCTACGTAAGCGATTTAAGCACTATTTTCTGCTGATGAAACACTGATGTGACATAGCAACATGGCCGAAAATCAACGCGACTAAACACCCAGTCAACCATAATGGGTCGTATACCACGCAATCAGCGCGTCCAGTTTATCAGTAAAGTCTGAGACGCTTGCCTTCCAACCAAGATTCTCCCTGATTTTTCTAGCGTCTATCGCATACCGCCGATCGTGACCTGCCCGATCCTTCACATACTCGATCATTGACTCAGGCTTCCCCATCGCCCTCAAAATTATTTTTGTCAGTTCAAGATTTGATCTCTCACACGCCGCACCAACGTTATAAACCTCCCCTGCTTCACCGTTCTCAGTGACACAACACAGCGCCTCAACATGATCGTCAACATGAACCCAGTCCCGAACATGCTTGCCATCGCCATAAAGCGGAACCGGCTTGTTTTGAAGTAGATTTGTGATAAACAGCGGTATCAACTTTTCTGGATACTGGTATGGACCATAATTGTTCCCACACCTTGTCACCACAGTATCCATGCCGTAAGTTCGATGATACGCCTGCACCATCAGATCAGCACCAGCTTTAGATGCAGCATATGGTGAATTTGGGCGCAAACACATATCCTCGGTAAACCGTTTTTCTCGCGCTTCTAAGCTCAACTCACCATAAACCTCATCAGTCGAGACATATACAAACCGCTTATCTCCTGGCGGATCAACCTCACGCATCGCATCGAGCAAAACTTGTGTACCCAACACATTGGTTTGAACGAATGGCCTCGCATCCACAATCGAACGATCAACATGTGATTCAGCCGCAAGATGCAAAACACAATCACATGCTTGAATCAAATCACGTACTAACGATTCATCACAAATATCACCCTTAACAAACTGGTAGCGTTCATTACCTTCCCACTCTGCCAGATTCTTTCGGCGCCCTGCATATGTAAGCGCATCAAGATTGATAACGAATACATCTTTGAATTTTTGCATAACGTGATGAACGAAATTCGTACCAATAAAACCACAGCCCCCAGTAACCAACACGCGCATGCCATTCAATGATCTTTTCATGATTCATCCCTCGCGAAATGTATTAGCCCCGTACTGCTCGACCATCCGCCGCGCGTACTGCAGTGAATCCAACGTACCAACATCTGCCCACCAACCATCTAACATCTCCCAGCGCATTTCGCCAAACTTGATATAACAACAGTTCACGTCCGTCACTTCTAACTCACCACGTTCGGACAATTCTATCTCACGACAGAAACCAAATGCTCGCCGATCATAAAAATAGATCCCCGTCACTGCCAGATTACTTGCAGGCTGCTCTGGCTTCTCGGTTATGCCCACCACTTGCTCAGCTTCAACATGCGCCACTCCAAACCTTTGCGGGTCAGGCACAGGCTTAAGCAACACCATCGCTCCATCGCCGGTTGCAAGAAACCGCTGCCCCACCTCGTGTAAGTCATATCCCACCAACTGATCACCAAGCATTACACACATTCGATCCGCTTGAACACTCTCCTCCGCTGCAAGTAACGCATCTGCTATACCTCGCGGTTCAGCTTGTCCCACCACCACGACCTGCATTCCTTCGGTCACCGCATCGGCTACCACATAATCCTCAAACCCCGCCACATCCTCGCAGCATGTCACCACTGTCACCCGCACAATCCCCATGTGTTTCATCGCCTCCAGCGGATAACTCAGCATTCGCCTGCCGCCTACATCCAACAGATGCTTGTTCAGCGAATCCGTCAGCGGCCGCAATCGCGTCCCCCTCCCACCTGCCAAAATCACACCTTCCATTTGATCATTCGTCGTCAATATGCCTCTCCGCTGTCGTGATTGACCTATTCTGGCCCATAAGCAGCATAACATATCCCCAGCGCCAAACCTTCTCCAGTTCCTGCACCACCATTCATCGGCCTACACGATGGCCTTCAGCCAACTACCATCCACTCCTTACTCATATACACCCCAGCCCCACCCTTAGGGCAACAGTCCATGCACAAATCCATTGCTCATCGCCGATGCAATACTTATGATGCGGTAGAGATACTTATTAGTCACATAATCTTCTGCACTTATACGGTTTTTTTGTTTTCTGTTCCTAATACACAGGGGTCCATGATGCAATCCCCCGGCTCTCCCAAGCGACGGGCGCATTCGGCTCATAGAGTTCAACAGACAAACCTTGCACCCAACATACAGCAAGGCCTCCGTGTACCTCACCCCACTGCTCGCAAAACCGTAGGCAGAAATATGCTTCAAAATTCTAAACCCAAATCTTGGGCTGCCCTACAAAACCTCGCTTGTGTAGGCACTTATGTCCCTAGACGATGCGGTATCGCTACATTTACCCATGACCTCACAGACGCACTCACCTCCGCAGCACCCGACATCAACACGATGACCGTTGCCATGAACGATCGCCCCGAAGGCTATCGTTATGCCAACCGCGTCTGGTTTGAAATCAATCAAAACCGCCTAGTCGAGTACCGCCTCGCTGCAGACTTCCTCAACATGTCCAACGTCGACGTCGTCAGCCTTCAGCACGAGTTCGGTATCTTCGGCGGACCCGACGGCTCATACATCCTCGAAATGCTCCGCCGCCTGCGCATGCCCGTTGTCACCACACTCCACACCGTTCTCCGAACACCTACTGACTCGCAACTCAAAGTAATGCGGCAGCTCACCGATCTCACCGACTGCTTTGTCGTCATGGCCGAACGCGCAGAAGAGTTCCTACGCGATATCTATCACGTTCCAAACGAAAAAATCCAGCTCATTCCGCACGGCATCCCTGATGTCCCCTTCGTCGACCCCAACTACTACAAAGACATCTTTGGCGTCGAAGGTAAAAAAGTCATCCTCACTTTCGGTCTGCTCGGCCCCTCCAAAGGCATCGAGAATATGATTGAAGCCCTCCCAAGCATCATCGAAAAACATCCAGACACCGTCTACATCGTCCTCGGCGCGACGCATCCCGGTGTCATCGCCTATCAAGGAGAGGAGTATCGCCTCGGTCTGCAACGCCGCGCCAAAGAACTCGGCATTGCCGACAACATCATCTGGGTCAATCAATTTGTTGAACTCGAACAACTCATTGAATTCCTTGGTGCTGCAGATGTCTATGTCACACCCTACCTTAACGAAGCGCAAATCACCTCTGGCACGCTCTCCTATGCACTCGGCTCCGGTAAAGCTGTCGTTTCCACACCATACTGGCACGCACAAGAACTACTCGCCGAAGACCGCGGCATCCTCGTTCCCTTCGCCGATACAAACGCCCTTGCCAACGGTATCAATCATCTCTTCGATCACGAATCTGACCGTCACGCCATCCGTAAGCGCGCCTATCAATACACCCGTTCCATGGTCTGGCAAGAAGTCGCGGAACAACACCTCTCGCTCTTCCAGTCTGTTCGCGAACATCGCAACCAAAATCCCAAACCCAACCTTACAGCCCGCCCCAACCTCCTCAGCAACACCAGCATCAAAACACCAGAACTCGCTGAGATTAAGCTCGAACAACTCGTGAACCTTACCGACTCCGTCGGCCTCCTCCGCGCAGCCATTGCTACCGTCCCAGATCGCAATCAAGGCTACACCACCGACGACAACGCACGCGCCCTGATCATCACCCTTATCGCACAAGACTATCTCCACGCCACCCATGCCCAACCCCGCCTCGAAGACCTCACCACACGCTACCTCTCTTTCCTCGGACACGCCTTCAACGCAGAAAACAAACGCTTCCGCCACCATCTCTCATACGACCGGCAATGGTTCGACACCGACGGCTCTGAAGATTCGCACGGCCGCGCCATCTGGGCACTTGGCGAAACTGTTGCGCGCTCCACCACACGTGGACATATGACCTTCGCCACCAATCTCTTCCAGCAAGCCCTCGAACCCTGTACCTCACTTCAATCTCCACACGGCTGGGCCTACGCGCTCATCGGCATCCACGCTTACCTCCGCCGTTTTTCTGGCGACTCCCATGCCCGCCGCGTCCGTGAACAACTCGCACAAAAACTCTATGACGCCTTCCAACGCAACGGCTCTTCCGATTGGCATTGGCTCTCCGATGAACTCACCTACGCCAACGCGCAAATCCCCCACGCCTTGCTTCTCTCTGGCCGATGGATGTTCAACAATGAAATGATTCAAGCCGCACTCCGCGTCCTCGATTGGCTCTACAACATCGAAACCGCCGACGACAACGATCATTTTGCTCCCATCGGTTCCGACGGTTGGCTTGTACGCAACCAATCCAAGACTCGATTCAACCAACTCCCCATTGAAGCCTCCGGCATGATCAACGCCACGCTCGAAGCTTACCGTATCACCGCGGACAAACGCTGGCTCGACCGCGCTTACACCTGCCTCAACTGGTTCCTCGGCGACAATGACCTCCACCAACCACTTTACGACCCGACCACCGGCGGCTGCGCCGAAGCACTCCTCCCACACGGCGTCTCCGAAAACCAATCTGCTGAATCCACCACCGCTTGGCTTCTCGCTCTGCTCTCCCTCTACGACCACACCCAAGGCGAAGACGCAACAACCACCACCGAAAGTGAGTCCACACCAACAAAACCAGCAAAATCGCAATCTCCCACCACCAAACAATCAACTTCTAAAATCAAGTCCCCGACCAATTAGCACAATACAATCTCATCTAATCAGCGCTTAGATTTATCCAGAAAAGCAAATCCACGGCCCGAACCCGCGAAGCTTTTTATACACAATCACTTCTCACCAGCCAATGACCACGGGCTGCCAGCCAATCATTCATCTCATCCATTGAAATAACCCGCCGCCATACCCTGTTATATCGCTACGTCCACATGCAGCCTCCCTAGAAGCAACTTTCAGAAGCAAGTTCCGAGGCTGACTTTCCCCCCAACATCCAACCCCGTACAATTCCACCATGAATCAATCTAACAGCGAACACATCGAAAGAGTTGTCATCGTCGGTTCCGGTCCCGCAGGCTGGACCGCCGCCATCTACGCAGCCCGCGCTAACCTCAAACCCCTCGTCTTCCCCGGTCGCGCCGTCGGCAAAGACCTGCTCCCCGGTGGGCAACTCATGCTCACCACTGAAGTCGAAAACTTCCCCGGATACCCCGGCGGCATCCAAGGCCCTGAAATGATGCAGCAATTCTTCGATCAAGCCTTATCATTTGGCACTCGCGTCGCCACCGATAAAGGCATCCAAACCAAAGACGAAATCACCATGGGGCTATACACCCCCTGCCAGAACGTCACCTCCATCGATATGTCCAAACGCCCCTTCACCGTCACCGGTGACAACGGCCTCACCGTCAAAACACACTCAATCATCATCTCAACCGGCGCTAAAGCCAACTGGCTCGGCCAAGAAAACGAGCTCCGCCTCGCCCAAACCGGTGGCGGCGTCTCTGCATGTGCCGTCTGCGATGGTGCTCTACCCATGTTCCGTGACGCAGAACTCGCCGTGGTCGGCGGCGGTGACTCCGCGGTTGAAGAAGCATCCTACCTCACCAAATTTGCCTCCAAGGTTTACATGATCGTTCGCCGCGATGTCCTTCGCGCCTCCAAGATCATGGCTGACCGCGCCATGAACAACGAAAAAATCGAAATTCTCTGGAACACTCGCGTTGCTGAAGTCCTCGGCGAAGAAAAAATTTCTGGCGTAACCCTCGAAGACACTAAAACAGGTGAACAACGCAACCTCGATCTCGGCGGTCTCTTCATGGCCATCGGCCATACCCCCATCACCGACTTCTTAGACGGGCAGCTCGAAACTGATAGCGAAGGGTTCATTAAGCTCAAGGATACCTACCGCTCAACAACATCCGTCGAAGGTGTTTTCGCTGCGGGCGATGTCGCAGACACCGTCTATAAACAGGCCATCACCGCTGCCGGCATGGGCTGTAAAGCCGCCATCGATGCTGAACGCTGGCTCGCCGAACAAGGCATCGACTAAACCACCCTCTCCGCGCAAGCTCGCACGTTCTACGTGTGGGAACACACCTTGAATTTGTAGCAAAAAATTTGCACACAAGCCTACGGTTTCCAAACCGTAGGCTTTTCATTCGTACGCACATTGATCGATGATCGATCTCAAATATTACTTCACTGCCCGCGCCGCATATACCGCCGCCACTACCTCGTCCACACTACCAAAATCGTCTTCCCCATCACCCAATACCTCATCAATCCAGCTTACCGCTTGCGCTCGATTCTCACCCAATGACACAAACACCGCCAACGCCTCACGCGCCAAGCTTCCCCCACCGCGCATCATCACACCGTCCTCTTCAATCTCACCCAATACCTCGCCATCTAACACCTGAGTAGACACCTGCTGCACGCGCGCTGCCCCCGGTAGGAAATCATCCACCTTTCCTTTCAAACTCACGACAATCGTCTCTGCCGTACGTTTTCCAATCTCCGGCAAGCTCTGAAGTGTCGACGTATCACGATCGGCAATCGCACCAGCCAACTGCTCACTCGCCAAAGCCATCGCCCGCAGCGCCTTACGGTTACCGATCCCCTTTACCGTTGTAAACAGTTCGTAAAAAGCTTTGTCCTGTTCGCTCAGAAAACCCGCTAACCGCGGCAGGAACGTCGAGCCTTGCCCCTGACTTTCCAGATAATGCAACGTAGACAGTTTCACCCGCTCACCAATTTGTCCACCTAATCGGTTCACCGCAAACGCTGGCAAAAGCACTTCGTACACCATCCCCCCTCCGACATTCAAAAGTGCGGCCTGCCCATCCAATCCTTCCAGTATGCCTTCAATGCGTGCTATCATCGTTATAAATCATACAACCGCGCGCCCTTTTCCGATACCTCTTGGTCCGCTTCCCACATCCTCGCACGCCAACCCCCTCTTCATCCGATCTTTATATTGATTCACACCAACACACGCGTTCCGGGCGGGGATTATCGCTTGCGTTTTCTTGTCACACTCACCATCCTCCTTTGTATCACCGTCGGCTTGCTCGGCTACGGACTGCTCCGCGCCCATCACCAGTCCCATCTACTCAGCACTTTCGAACCCGTCCGCGCCACCATCACTGATGCTAAATCCCATCAATCAATATTCGGGTTCAGCACACCTCACATTACCTACCAATACACCATCGGCTCCAAACGCTATACTGCCACCCGCTTCGCTCCACTCCACATCACTGGCACCGCAGCTTGGGCCAAACAAACAATCGCTCACTACCAAATTAATCAATCCCACACCGCATACATCTCACCAGAAAATCCCACGCTATCCTTCCTCTCACCTACCGCATCTTACATCCCGAACCTCGCCATACTTATATCTATTATGATTATAAGTATGACAACACTTATTATTCGCATCGGCGGTGCTTTTGACACCCTCCCTAAATCCACTCCACCTGATCGCTACCAATGGATACAGCTTACCCCGCATACCACGCCAACTCTCACCGCAATCACATTAATCTTTCTTTCGTTCATCTGGTTAATACTTGCAGCACTAACCCTCTTACACTACCTCATCTTTGTTTATAATCCATCATCTCCCCTCATACTTCCCATCATTACCACCGCAATGACAATGCTAATCGTTATCGCTCCAGCTTTTGTCGGCTTTATCAATCTCAAGTACACCAATCACATCCAGCTCACTACGGCATATACCACCAGTCCAATCCTCTCACTCGCTAGCGACTATGTTATCAGGGCCGAACAAATCTACGCATCAACTACCCACATCGATTCACTCGCCATCCGTTTGGTTTGTGATCAATCTACGGGCCTCTCACGCACACGACTCTTCCAGACCACTGCCTCCGCCCCGCCACCCGCCATACTCAAGCCTGGACAACAACTTTCCTATACTCATACCTTCACAGTCCCCAAAAACAAACGCCGCCCCTCCTCCCCCTTCTCGCGCATCGACTACCCCCGCATCGACTGGGCTATCGAAGTCGTTACCATCTTCCCAAACAAAAAAATAATCGTGTCTCGCTTCCCCATCATTGCCGCACGTAATACGCCTGAACAACCAAAAACTCCTGCCTAATCCACGATTAGACCTCTGCCGTCTCAGGCTCCTCTGCTTGCTGACTACCCGATACCTGTTCAGAGCTTGGCGGCGTCTTCATCGGTACCGCAACCTTCGGCGCTTTCCGCGTTCTGATCCACTTACTCATCTTATCTCGCAAACCCGGCCACTTCGCCGTATCACTACGCACCGCAATAAAACCGTGATACATGTCATCCACAATCTCCGCCAACTTCGCAATGTAACTCAGCCGATACTCAATAATCTCACGCGGCGTCTCCGCATCTTGGATCTCCGGCAACTGCGCACCCGACACAATATACTTATCCCCCTGCAACATCAGCTCATAACTCAACTCCCCATCCGACAACAAAAGCCCTAGCTTCCGTGGCCACTTCCCCGTCACCATCGCCTCTGCCGCTTCTGGCAAACGATCCGGTGCATTGCCGCGTAGCGTCTGCTTCCCCCCAGCATCCCATGCGCAATCCATATCCAGCGCTTTATCAATCGTGATGAAATATTCACGCTTTTCATTCGCATCTTCAACTTCACACAACCCCTCATTCGTCTCAGCCAGATACAAGAGGTAATACAAAAACTCGTTGCCTAAAAAATCCTTTAGATCCACACTCTTACTTACCCATGGCACGATCGGCGTCGCCAAATCGTCATACCCGCCGATCTCTGATTCATCACGATTCATCGCGGCAACAGCCGGCGGCTTGGTAAACTTCGACGGACGGAAATCTTCGTAATCCCGTGATGAATGGTTTTCACGCAGATAGAACCCCGCCGACAAGCCCGACGACATACACTCCAGATCAACAGCAAAGGCGTGGCGCATCTGCCGCGCAAGTTCTTCTATTACACTGTTAGACGCGCCGCCAAGATAGATCATCCCCGCTTTCAAATCCCACAGAATCGGAAACATCTTTGACTTACGGAACTTGCCTGCTGCTAGGTCTTCATGCACCTGACGTTCTGCAAGCTCTTTTGCCTCACGTTTGTCCGACTTAGACGCAAAACCCGACGGGTTTCCCGCCGCAGCTGCCTGCTCATTGATCATCTTGTACGCTTGTTTATACTCCGATGGCACCTTGTGCGTGTCCATCCGCAATGCAAACAAAAGCATATTCCCATACCCACATTTCTCATATGTAAACTGTGTATCCAAGATGTGCTGCCCGGTTACAAAACCCGCCTCGGTTTCATCTGGTGCGCCAATCTCAACTTCTTGAAACTTATGCTCAGCAAGAATTGATAGCGCCGCCTCATCGACAGCTACTGGCCCATCACCGATTACCTTAAATCGCAAAAATGTCACACGTCCTGATGTAAAGGGCATCTCAATCCCATCCTTCTATGCTACGCGCAGCAACACCGCGCCTAATCTTTGATTGAATAGAGCATCCCGCTCTCTCACCATGCTTATACAGACACCGGCTCGCGTTCCTTCACAGCCGGCAAAAGTTCTACCACCACCCGCGCGATCACTAGAATCCCCAAAAGATACAAAATCCACCACGCCTGATTCCCAATGAAATAGCCAAACACCACCGGGAACCCCGCCAGCACGGTAATTGCCCAAACGATCACTTTTCCACGTGCCACAACGCGTCGCCTGGTTGGAATCATACACAACCAAACATACGCCGGGAACGGCAACCCATACGCCAACAAAAACGTCCGATATCCCACCTCCGCCACGGTCTTGCCAAACACCTCGTTCATCTGCCCTGATGCGATCCAACCCAAGAGCAAGCCACCTGCCGCTAGAAAAAATACTCGCACAATCCCCGACCGCTTCATCCGCATTGAGATTTCACGCGCATGAATCGCCACCGTGAACCCAGCTTGCAACGTAAGCTGCAAAAACAAAATCGTCCACCAACCGCCAGGTAAATCTAAGCCGACCCCTTCATAAAGCACCGGCCGCAAGATCCCTGAGTACGCCAAACTCAGCGTGATGAACAAAGCAAACACAATCCCAAAACCAAACAAAAACGCTAGCTTCCCCGCATTCCGTGAAGTCGATTGGCGTGCTCGATGGAAAGTGAGATCCAAATATGGACACAAAGCAAACCCAAGCACTGACGCCGGGATAAACAAGATCCAATCCGTCATATCCAAACGGTGCGGCTCACCCAATTGCGTCCACGCCCCTCTGATACTCATCCCCACGATCGCTACAACAATACACGGGATCGTCACCGCCAGCGTCGCGATCACAGTGCCCGGCCGGCGCAACACCATCACCCACAGCACCACCGCTAACACACAAGGCGCAACCACGCCTACTGTTCCGAACAACTTAAAGTACAACCATGAAATCACAAAAAAGTGAAACGTGATCGTCACTTCCGAAAACCGCAAACACATATCCCGGTGCATCCCCGTTACCCGCCGCGACACCGCCGCCGTCGGTAACACAAATCCCATCGCCGCCGCACCAATCACATTCGGCACCGCAAACGCCACCCAACCCAAAAACCCAAAATCATTCACCAACAAAACTGGCAACACCATCCCAATGATCCACGTCCACGACGAACCCAAAAACGCCGACCAGAACAACACCGGCCCCACGCCGCGATCCGAGATTGATGGGTGTACCTTTTCGATCATCTTTCGGCTACATCACTTGCTTGAACATGAATTTAGTGCGAGCGATAGTTTAGCACATGCAGCCGGGGAAGTGGCCCCACCTTCGTACATATCCTGCGACTCTTTTCCATCGCCCTAGCCAAACAAAAAACGCACTTGATCTGCATCAGGTGCGCCGCTCTTTGTGAATATGTTCTGGAGAACTTTGGTCTTAAACTTTATTTCCCCGTCGCGCGCTTCCGCACGAATTTCTTTCGCTGACGATACTGTGTCTTAGGCGTCACATGGAAACGAGCCGTACACTTCCCAACCCGTCGTTCCTTCCGATCACCCGGCACAACCATCTGCACAATCTGCATCTTGATCGTGATGTTAAATTCTTTTCCAGACGCTACCAGCGCCTTAATATCTTCCTCCGGCTCGATCCGATACACCGCCGGCCCAAAGCACGGACGATGAAAATCATAACTCAAATGCTTACACACAACCGTGTAATGCTGCCCACATTGCTGGAACACATACATCCCACCCGCCACTTCCGAATTCGCAAGCAGCGCCCCACCTGCCATCGCGTTATACCAATTCCGATTAAACCGGCGGAACGGCAAGAGTGCCGAGAATGTCCCCACATCACCATGATGGAATTTAATCCCACTCCGAAACGCTAGTGGCAAGAACACCCACGAACACACACGATGCCAAAAGTTATTCTTCGTCGATAGCTTGGAGATCTTCGCTTCGCCGCGATTGATCAAACGCGCAATCCATGACGGCTTGTACTCGGTTCCCTGCCCTGGAATCTTAATCAGCGTCTCACGATGCTTCGGCTTCTCTTCAGCTTTAGCATCCTCTATCGGTGCGGCTTCAGCTTCTTCTTCCACTACATCATCTGACACTTCCGGATCATCCTCAACCTCAGCCTGCTGTGCTGCATACGCAGCAATATCCTCATCGGTAATCGACACAGATTCCCCGCTGCCATCTTCCGATGTATGACTCACATCAAATTCCTCTTCCACCGGCAGATCCGTCTTATCAGACAACTCCGATGAGGTGGAGGTACGCATTGTGGGTTCGGCTGGTTTCATCCGATTCTCATGCCGTCCAATGATTCTGCTTACGTCTTATTTTATTCACCGTCTTATGACCACCACCCGCAACAAAGGCAGGACACAGGCGTTCAACAATAACGGCTTACCATTCAGCGGTACGGATTATTCGGTTCGTACGACGACTCGCCGTCTTCACCACCATCACCGCTACCGTTTTCTTCCAACCTCTCTTCGTGCCAGCCGACTTGGATCGCCTCCAGAATCTGCTCGTTCACCGACTGACCTTCCTCAGCTTCAAATCCCTCAAGTCCCTCAACCAATTCCCGCAACTCCGTAAACTTCACCCCCAGCGGGTCAACATCCGGATACGCCTCCAAGAGTGCCAAAGCAATATCCTCGATATCCGTCCAACTGAATGTAAAGTCCGGCTCTGCCATCTTTCTAGTCTCTTCGGCTGACTTTTTGTCCCATCCCTCAAAAACGCAGGCCCAGTATGCTAGCAAATTTCAACCCGACCGCACCTAACAATCACCCTTTCCCGCAATCTTTCTCCGCAATATCCCTCATACCACGCCCTCGACGGTCTCAACACCTCAACTTACGGCAACCTCACAGTATAGGTTCTCATTGTACCGCATTTGGCCATATGCCCTAATCAGGATCGCACCCCCAACCCGTGCTATCCTCCCAAAACTCCAAAAACCTCACCACCTTCACCACAAACTCATTCTCACGACTAAAATAGGACAATACTGGACGCACGTGCCTGAAATCGGCCAATCCTGTCTGAAATGACTTGACGAAATCGCCGAAACAGGGTCTAATGTTCCCCACAGGCCTCCCAGTTCGGGAGGCTTATCAATAGGCTCAAGGAAGTATCACAATTTCCAACACCAGCCTAATGACAACCAAACGGGCGTAGCTCAATTGGCAGAGCAGCTGATTCCAAATCAGCAGGTTAGGGGTTCGATTCCTCTCGCCCGTGTTCACGGAAGATTTCTAGGGTCAAGATGCCAAGGACATTGGCTGCATTTTGGTGCGGTACAATCCTCAAAGATGGATCAAAACCATCATACGGAGCACCCGCTCCCGCCATCAAAATCTATTTGAAAGACGATAGATATGTTTAAGATTTACAAGCCAGGCGAAGGCTATTGGACACGCACGCTGACATGGATCGGCGCTGGTACCCTCGTCCTCTCCGGCATCCTCTACCTCTGGGGACAGCTTGAAAACATCGCTACCAACACTGTCTACTGGCAGGGCGGCATGGCACTCGCTACGGTCATTATCTTCGGCTCGTTCCTCTTCTGGATCATGAACAAGCCAAATGTTGCTGAATTCATGATCGCCACAGAAGCTGAAATGAAGAAGGTGAACTGGCCGTCTCGCCACGAAATCGTCGGCTCCACCGTAGTGGTTATCGCTGGTACCCTCCTCATGGCAGGACTTCTTTTCGTAATTAACCTTGCCTTCGGTGCTTTCTTCCGCTGGGAACTCATTGGCGTCCTAAAATAAATCACCCGAAAAAACGTGACGAAACGCTCTACCTTCTCTATAGCATCAGAACCAAGAGCGTCCACTCAAAACAACCCAACTAACCTGTGAATAGACGGAAGGCTCTCGCAATGAACGAGCAAGAGAATCCGACAACCGAAAAACAAATCGATGACATCCTCTCCGCTGACGGCCCACCACCAACGCCGCCCGCTGAAGAACAAACAGAGGATCACGAACCCGGTCAGCTCGGCTCGCCTATCGCGCCGCCGTCGCTAACCCCCGACCTCTCCAAAGCAACTCAGCCCGCAGACGATCTCTCCGAAGAAGAAGAGCCACTCGTCTACGCTGGCATGAACTGGTTCGTCCTCCGCGTCGCTTCCAACAAGGAAGACTACGTCCGCCAAACCTTGCTCTCCAAGATCAAGATCGAAGGGTTCACCAATCTCGTCAACCGCATCATGGTCCCGACAGAAAAAGAAAAGACCATCAAGGGCGGCAAGCAAAAGATCATCGAAAAGAAACTCTACCCCGGCTACGTCTTTGTCGAAATGCGTCTCGAAAACGATGGGCGTATCCCACAGGACGTCTTCTTCCTGATTAAGGAAACCACCGGCGTCGGCGACTTCATCGGCACCGCAGGCCGCCCATCACCCATGTCGATCCCCGAGATCGAAAAGATGCAGCAGGCCTCCAAACCCGCCGAAGAACAGCCTACCGTCAAGATGGAATTCGCTCCCGGCGACCATGTCAAAATCACCGGCGGCCCCTTCGAAAACATGGAAGCCACCGTCGACGAACTCCTGCCCGATCAAGGCAAGGTCCGCGTCGTCGTCACCATCTTCGGCCGCGCAACTCCCGTCGAACTCGAGTACTGGCTCATCGAAAAATTCGAAGAGTAGCCCCCCCTCCCCCGGAAGTTTACGACTTCCAACACAACATCAAACAACACCAAGCCCACGGCTTCCACGCCGTGGGCTTTCTTTTCTTAATAACATTCATTCCCAACACGATTTTCTAATACAACAACCCTACACGCTCCGCGTGTAGGGTCTCTTCTCCTCTATAACCACACCACCCCATTCCCCCATCTTGACAAGCCCCGGACCGCCGGTCCGGGGAGGAACTTTCGGGGAAGCACATCTCTCCCATCTTACGCAAACCAACCAAACGCTAGGCGTCCATCAATCTTCGACACGGCAAGAAGTTTCATCCGTGACACGCCTGCACAGCAAGATACAATAAAGGCTGCCTGCATATTTGAGACTCATACATATTCCGGAGGAATTAAAGATGATGCTTTCAGCCACTTGCGGTTCGCAAAAAACCAACCGCTCCATCACACGCATCTGCACCACCAGCCTATTCGCCCTCGCTGCTCTACTCTCATCAGTAGCAACCACCCACGCCGAAATCAAAATCACATCAAATGACGCCGCGGCAGAAGACTGGTTTGGCTTCGCCACTGATGTATACAACGACATCGCCATCGTGAGCGCCTTTCGTAATGATGACAACGGTACCGATTCCGGCTCTGTCTATCTCTTCAATACATCTAACAACAAGCAGGTCGCAAAGCTCACCGCTTCAGATGCAGCAGCGGACGATAAATTTGGCGTATCCGTTGCAATCAATGGCAATACCGCCATCATCGGAGCACCAAGTAAAGATGACCTTGGCCTCAACTCTGGTGCTGCTTACCTCTTTGACATTCAAACAGGCACACAGATCACTAGACTCATCCCTTCTGGGCCACAAAAAGGCGGCTATTTCGGGGGCGCGGTTGCGATCCATGGCAACACCGCCATCGTCGGAGCAAGCGGCAATGATGAACTAGGCATAAATACAGGTGCCGCCTATCTCTTCGACATCGCCACCGGAAACCAAATCGCAAAACTCACCTCATCCGATATCGCAGTATGGGACGCCTTTGGCCACTCTGTCGCCATCGAAAATGATTTCGCTATCGTCGGAACACCATCCAAAGACGATGAACACGGCAAAAATTCCGGTGCTGCCTACATCTTTGACGTAAAGACAGGTCAACAGATCACCAAACTGACACCCAATGACCCCGTAGAATACAATAGTTTTGGCAACGCCGTCGCCATCAGTGGAAATATCGCCATTGTTGGCGCAAACGCCAATGATGAATACGGCATCAACGCCGGTGCCGTCTATCTCTTCGACATCACTACCGGAAACCAAATCACTAAACTCACAGCCTCAGATACCGTAGCCGGCGACTTATTCGGATACTCCATTGCTATCAGTAACGATATCGCCCTCATTAGCGCACTGAGCCACGATGCCGATGACCCCAACACCGGAGCCGTTTACGTATTCGATATCACAACCGGCAACCAACTTGCTAAACTCGTAGCCACTGATCCTGCAACTTTCGATGGTTATGGTTCCGATGTCGGCATCCACGGCAATACTATCGTCATTGGAGCAAAATATACCGACGATCACGGATACAACTCCGGCTCCGCCTACATCTACGACCTCCCCACCATCATCCCCGAACCCGCATCCCTCTCCCTGATCACTCTCGCCTCACTCTTCCTTACCAACCACCGCCCTACCCGCCGCAAACGCGCATAACCCCACAAACAAAACATCAATTCACGAATCAGCACCGCGTACGTCCGCGGTGTTTTTTTATTGGCACCTCGCCACAACCCCTCCTGTCACATCATCACAAAACCTCAACCACCGCGAATCATCTCGCCGACACCATTTCTATGAAAACCGTCTGCACCATCTTACTCCTCTGCTTCTTTCTCTCCGCCTGCTCTGCCGCGCCCAAAGCCCATACCAACGCGGCCCCCGCCGCCCCAAAAAACCTCACCCCCCAACAGGTCATGCGCACCTGGACCAACCTTGGCTTCACCTCCCTCAAACACTGGGACAAACACAACCCACAAAACCCCGATCAACCCTACGCTACCAAAGCCAACAAATACGTCGGCCTGCCCAACCGCTTCAATCAGCGTAATGAAGTTGAATGTGAAATCTTCGGTCCCTCCAATAATGCCGCCTCCGAATACCGCGTCGACCTCAAACTTAAAAACATCGTCTACGAACAACCCACCTACAACCTCGCCTTCAAAGCCATCCGCGTCTTCGCACCCGATCCACCCAAAGAGGTGGTCGCCGCCTTTCGCCAAAGAAAACGCTACGATATCCCACCTTGGAAAGTCACCATCCAGGACTACAACACATTCATCGAAGTCCGCGCCGTCTACAAACCCGAATCACATTGATCGCTATGTTTCATTACGATGATTATCATGCTTAATATCTAATCAACGATTAGACTTTACGTCTTCGGCATGCCAACATCACTCCGCCAAACATCACAACCCCAACACTTGGCTCCGGGATCGCCGCTCCGCTATACTTCCGCAGATAACCATCTTCACCACCTAAATGCGACCCACCGAACGTATCAACTGTCCCCTCGGTCCGACCGGTCACATACACATTCCCCAAATCATCCAGCGAAATCCCATCACCACCCTCATCTGCGATCGTACCATATTGATCCGACCAAAGCTGCGTGCCGTCCGCTGCTAACTCCATCAAAAACGCATCGATACCTCCCAGATGCGCCCCGCCCAATGCGCCGCCAGTCCGCCCATGAATAAAAACATGGCCGTCCGCGTCCACCGCGATCGCGCCACCAACATCATCGCCACTTGTGCCAAACTGCTTGGTCCAGGCAACCCCGCCAGTGGTTCCATCAATCTTCGAAGCAAACATATCTGTCCCACCCGCATTAGTCCCTTCCACACTGCCTGTCGTATGACCTGTGATATAAACATCACCATGACGTACCGTAATCGCCACCCCATCTTCATTACCCAACCCACCAATCTGCCGCGTCCACATCTCCGTCCCCGTCGAGCTGTACTTCCGCACAAACGCATCTTCCCCCACACTGCCGCCAACGCCCAGATGTGTCGACGTCTGCCCCACCACATAAATGTTACCCACATGATCGATCGCAACCCCATTGCCCGTGTCTAACGATGTACCACCAAACTGTCGCGTCCAGAGCGCCGACCCCGTCGAACTGTACTTCCGAATCAGCACATCCCGTGACCCCGCATTTGTCCCGATAATATTGCCGAGCGTTGATCCCACTGCCACTACATTCCCGCCCAAACCTTGCGCCACATCCAAATATAAATCTGACGCACTACTGCCCAACTGATCCGACCATAACAACACACCAGTACTACTATAGTTTGCAATCACTGCATCACCTGATCCAACTTGCGTGCCGTACAGCGATCCGTGTGAACCACCCACCACAATCGCACCACCGACTGGTTCAGCCACCACCCCCGGATTGAATTCAAATCCACTCGTCCCAAACTGCCGTGTGTGCGAGATACCACCGGACGCATCAAACCGCCGAACAAACCCATCCCACGATCCTGCATTCGGATGTCCCAACGTGCCCTTTGTATTCCCCCCCACATAAATCCGATTGTCTGAGCCAACACTCACATCACGTGAAGTATCATCCGTCGATGTACCAAACTGCTTGGTCCATTGATGTGTGAGTGCTGCGAAACTGTGGCTGGCAAATAAGGTACCGGCAGTAAGAACCAAACCGGCAATACGGCAGGCGCGCATGGACATGATCGATCTCCTCATTGATCTGGATGCAAGATGGCGAACAGTAAACCTACGACATGAACATTAATGTCATGTGCATTGTAAGGATCAAGCTTCGATTGTTTAGGCGGAAATGGCCCCTAGTGGTCATAATGATCAAGCCGAGCACTTAATTCAACAGCCTTTTGGTGCAACAAAAAACCCGCAACATGAACGCTGCGGGCTTCTAAATATTGATCCGTTGAATACACCTTAAAAAACACATCCCTAGGCGGCTTATTTAATCCCATGCTCTCGCAACAAATCCTCTAACTGCGCCTTCGGCTTCAGCGGCATTTCACACAGTGGTAACCGAAGCTCCCCTGTGTCCTTACCACAAATCGCCATCGCTGTCTTGATCGTAATCGGATTCGTCGCCAGCGTCAGACACGCTTTACACAACGGAAAAATATCGTTGTGATGCTTTAATGCCTCTGAAAAATTCCCCGCTAGCGCCGATGACGTCAGCGCTTTGATCTTGTCCGGAATCAAATTCGATAGCACCGAGATCACTCCTGCTCCGCCGATCGACATCAGCGGCAACGTCAATGAGTCATCACCAGAAATCACCGTCAAATCCGTCAGCTGTTTGATCTCAGAAGTCATGTCACACGAGCCCGTCGCTTCTTTGATCGCCACGATGTTCGGATGCTTACCGAGTCGCGCGACGGTTGCCGCTTCCATCGTGATATTTGTTCGCCCAGGAATGTTGTATAGCACAATCGGGATATCCACGGTATCCGCAATATGCACGAAGTGCCGGTACAACCCCTCTTGGTTCGGCTTGTTGTAATATGGATTCACCATCAGCGCCGCATCCGCACCGACTTCCTTCGCATGCTTCGTTAAGTTTAGTGCTTCAGTGGTTGAGTTAGATCCTGTTCCCGCAATCACCTTTACCCGGCCAGCCGCTTGCTCCACTACCGCTTTAATCACATCACGATGTTCTTCATGTGATAGCGTCGGACATTCGCCTGTCGTACCGACAGGAACAAGCCCATCAATGCCATGATCAATCTGAAAATCGACATTGGCTCGAAGGCGATCGAAGTCGACCTGCCCGTTTTGGAATGGTGTAATCATGGCTGTATAAGCGCCCTGCAGCATCGGAATGCTCCTTGCCCGTTTGCGGGGATGAGGTATGGATGATGATAGATCGGCGAAGTGAGGACTTGCCCGCGCATATTTGTCCGGCAGAGGCCACACCACTGGTCCCAATTGCCTTTCGGCTCGTGCATTGTAAGCCCACATCACTCCGTGAGGCAAAACCGCATTCGATGTCGCCCATCAACAAAGATGTTTACTCACAAAATCGCCTCTCCTTTCGTTATCCACATGGCTCAGTGCAAAATTGTAAATAATTGAGAAATTGTTGGTTTGGAACCACACAGGCCGATAGCATTTTCTTAGAATCAGGGCCGTGGAAATTGGCGACCGAGGTTGTGTGGGTCAAAGCGCTGTGGGGACATGTAGGCGCACAAAAACGTAACCAGGGGCAAGTGGTTTGTTTTCATGAACTTATGATCGCTTGTGATGTAAAAGTTTATGTGATAAACCGGGTAGCTGAGCTTGCGGGTTTGCAATGCGCGGCGGTGTCTGTAAAAATAGTCGGCTCGTTAAACCAGCAAAACAAAGGGAAAAAACGACATGGCGATCCGTATCAAAGCACGCAGTGGCGAAACAGCAGAACAGATGTTGCGCCGGTTCAAGAAGCTTTGCGAAAAAGAAGGCTTGACCAAGGACATCAAGAAGCGTGCTTACTTCGAGAAGCCCAGCGAACGCAAACAGCGCGCCATGCGCAAAAGCCAGAAGCGCACCGTGCCGGGTGCCGGAAGCCGTGGCAACACCAGCAACAAGCCGAGTGGCCGTCGCTAGACCTTCGCTGCGATGGGCGGGGACCTAGCTATAGAGCATCGAGCCCCCTTCTTCGCCGCGCATCCCGCGCAAGAGGGGTGCGTGAAAGATTCATAAATAAATATAGTCAGACCTGTGTTGTCGCTAAGGCGATCGTACAGGTCTGTTATTACATTTGGTCCATGTGGCCCGCGACATGGTTACGCGCCGAGGCGGCACGGAATCACTCGGGTCCCCTTACAGGAGACGCATCAAATGCGTGTTAGATTCCCTGGGTTTATGTTGTTCACAGCTCTCATGGCTGTGATGGCGACACCTGCGATGGCGCAGGGCGAAGCAGCTGCCGCTACTTTGCCATCTCTATACTGGCTCGCGCCCATCGGTGCCGTAACTGCGTTGATCATGGCCTTCTTCTTCTACACCGGCTTCATGAAGCAAGACGAAGGCGATGAAAACATGGTTCGGATCGCGCAAGCTGTCCGCGACGGCGCTTATGCCTATCTCCGTCGTCAGGCCAAGGTCGTCTACGCCGTGGTTGCTCTCCTCGTCATCATCCTCGTCGGCATGGGTCTCGTCGGGCTACAGTCCGAGCTTACCTGGGCCGGCGTCGCCATCGCGTCGCTCTTCTCCGGCCTCTGCGGCTACCTCGGCATGAAGACCGCCACCAATGCGTCTGCTCGTACTGCAAACGCTGCCAAGAACAGTCTCAACGACGGCCTCAAAGTCGCCTTTCGCGCCGGTGCCGTCATGGGTCTCTGTGTCACAGGCTTCGCCCTGCTTGACATCTCCATCTGGTTCCTCGTGCTGACCAATCTCTTCGGCATGGAAACCGCCACGCTCACCGAAATCACCACCATCACCCTCAGCTTCGCCATGGGTGCTTCTCTGCAAGCCCTCTTTGCCCGCGTTGGCGGCGGTATCTACACCAAAGCTGCGGACGTCGGTGCGGACCTGGTCGGCAAAGTTGAAGCCGGCATCCCCGAAGACGACGCACGTAACCCCGCCACCATCGCTGACAATGTTGGCGACAACGTCGGTGACGTCGCAGGCATGGGCGCTGACCTCTACGAGTCCTACTACGGCTCCATCCTCGCTGCCATGGCACTCGCTGCAGCGGCCGCATACAGCCTCAGCCTCGACGCTTCCTCTGCGATCAAACTCGTCATCGCACCTGCCGTCCTTGCCGGCCTCGGCATCCTCACCTCGATCTTCTCGATCTTCATGGTCCGCGCCAAAGACAACGCCAGCTTCAGCCAACTCCTCAAGTCGCTCCACGGCGGCGTCTGGCTTAGCTCCGGACTTATCATCGTCGGCGCCTTCTTCCTGCTCAAAACACTCATTGGCGGCGAAGCATTCAGCGACGTCGGCATCAGCTCACTCGGCATCTTCGGCTCCATCGTCTCCGGCCTTATCGCCGGCCTCGTCATCGCTTGGGGTACCGAATATTACACCTCCTACGAACACGCCCCGACTCAGCGCATCTCCAAGCAAGCTGAAACCGGTGCGGCAACCGTCATCATCGCTGGTATTGCTGAAGGCATGATCTCGACTTGGATTCCGCTGCTCACCGTCGTCGTCGCCATCATGTGCGCCTTCATCTTTGCAGGCGGCAACGAACACTTCCTCCTCGGCGTCTTCGGCATCGGCATCGCCGCGGTCGGCATGCTCTCAACACTCGGCATTACACTCGCCACCGACGCCTATGGCCCCATCGCCGACAACGCCGGCGGCAACGCGGAGATGACCCACCAACCACCGCATGTCCGCGAACGCACCGACATGCTCGATTCACTCGGCAACACCACCGCCGCCACCGGCAAAGGTTTCGCCATCGGTTCCGCTGCACTCACCGCGATGGCGTTGCTCGCAGCCTACGTCACCACCGTCCAAACCAACCTCGACAATCAGATCGTTGAAGGCGTCGCAACACAACAAGAGATCGTCGCCTATGCAGGTAACGGTGGCACGTTCACTATCAAAGATGGAACAAACGAAGCAGGCGAAGATACCTTCGTCGGCGGCATCCTTGTCAGCGGTAACAACAAAGAAATCGTAAACGCAATCGAAGCCGCTGATGGCAAAATCGAACTCACTGACATGTCCGGCAATATCGCTGGCAAAAGCTTCGAAGTCGTCAAGGTAAGAGAAGCATCACTTCCCGAACTGCTTAATTTCTACAACGTCACCCTCATGAACCCACGCGTCCTCTGCGGACTCTTCATCGGCGTCATGATGGTGATGGTTTTCTGTGCGATGACCATGAACGCCGTCGGCCGCGCTGCCTATGCAATGATGCGTGAGTGCCGCCGTCAGTTCGGCATTATGAAAGCACAATTTAAGAAGGACGGTATGAGCGACGACGATATCGCCGACCCGATGAAGTGGCCCTTCGAAGTCAAAGCCGATGGCCATCAGTATCCTGACTACGCAAGTTGTGTAAACATCTCCACCGGCGGCGCACTCAAGGAAATGGTCATCCCATCCTTGATGGCAGTTCTCGTCCCGATTATCGTCGGCCTCGTCCTCGGTGTCCCCGGCACCATGGGCCTGCTTGCCGGCACACTTGTTTGCGGCTTCGGCATCGCCATCTTCATGGCCAACGCAGGTGGCGCATGGGACAACGCCAAGAAGTACATCGAAACTGGCGAATGTGGCGGTAAGGGTTCCGACAATCACAAAGCCACCGTCGTCGGCGACACTGTGGGCGACCCTTTCAAAGACACCTCCGGCCCATCACTCAATATTCTCATCAAATTGGTGAGTATTGTTAGCGTCGTATTTGCCGGTCTTGTCGTGAAGTTCTCTCCGGTCATCGCGGCATGGCTGCACCTCGGGTAAAGCAACAGAAGCATTAAAACACAATTCACGCTAGAATAACAAGCCCACGGATGCGAGCATCCTGGGCTTTTTCAATGGTACAAGAAAGTTAACAACGCAATGACCGACAAAGAAATGAATAAAACCAGTGATCCTTCAACAGAAAACGAAGCACATGCATTTGTACTAGAAGCAGCACGCATGCTCAAAGATTCGCACTGTGAAGAAGTGATCGCCATGGATGTGCGCGGTGCTAGCCAAATTTGCGATTATGTTTTAATCGCCACCGGCACTAGTGATCGGCAGATGCGCTCTGTAGGAGATGATCTGGAAGAACTCGCAGAAAACTTTGATCTTTCACGCATCGGACATGAAAAAGACCCTTCCGTGACCTGGCTTGTACTTGACTTGGGACAAGTTATGATCCATCTCTTCGAGCCTACCACACGTGCCCACTATGATCTTGAGATGATGTGGGGAGATGTTCCTAGAATTGACTGGCGTCGATAAGCACATGATATTATGTTAATCATAGACATACTGGTTTTAATCGCGTGCTCCGGGCAAGCGCACTTGATTCATCATTAAAAAGAAGACATCTTTGCCTGTTCTTTGAGGCAAGAAGAAAGGACCTTGAATGCCGAATATTCAGCAAGTTTTGAAAGATGAAATTGCACGTGTTGCCCGCAAAGAAATTAAATCCCAAATGGGTGGGACACAAAAGCAGGTTGCAACACAAAAAAAAGAAATCTCTGCATTAAAAAAACAAGTTGCTGAACTGCAGCGTAAAATCGCCTTGCTCGCCAAGCAGGAAAAACGTATCCGTGAGGCCACAGTCACCGCAGCATCCGACAGCGATGTTGCCGTCAAATCCATCAGCTCCAAGCGTATTGCATCACAGCGTAAAAAACTTGGCCTCTCCGCCGCAGACTTCGCACTCCTTGTCGGCGCATCCATGCAATCTGTTTATTTCTGGGAACAAGGCCGTACCAAACCGCGCACCGCACAACTTGTTAAACTTCACGACGTCATGCAGATCGGTGTCCGTGAAGCCAATCGCCGTCTCGAGGAAATGGGTTAAGTTTTTCTAACAGTTTTAAATCACAAAACAATATTCAAGCTCGTTCCAGTAGCGAGCTTGTTTTATTAATTGCATTCATACATCATTCATCCTCATACCTACAAAACGCCGACATTCAACATCACCGCCGCCATTTTTTACAGAAAGGCATCTCCATGAGCAGCTTCACCAAAGGCGTGCTCACCATGATCTGCTCCAGCATCATCTTCGCCATCATGGCGGGACTCATCCGCTACGCCGACAACATTGATGCCACCAAAACAACACTCTTCCGCTTCGCCATCGGCATGGCTATCCTCGCCACACTTGCCATCACCAAAACCATCGACCTCCAATGCGTTCGCTCGCCCCTGCTCATCCTCCGCGGCATCATCGGCGGCATCACCATCTTCCTCTTCTATCTCGCCATCAACAAAGTCGGCATCGCCAAAGGCACCATCCTCATCTACTCCGCACCTATCTTCGCCGCCGTCATCGCCAACATCTTCCTTAAAGAAAAAATGCCCCGCCTCGCATGGTTCATGATCATCCTCGCATTCCTCGGCATGACTATGGTCATCGGTGAAGGCCGCGGCAACATATGGCAAGGCATTGGTATTTTTGACGCACTCGCCATCCTCGGCGCACTCTGCTCCGCCGTCGCCACCACCATCATCCGCGTCCTCCGCCGATCTGACACCAGCTTCGCCATCTTCCTCGCTCAATGTACCTTCGGCTTCTGGATCGTCCTCATCCCCGCGACCATCAACCCCATCGACCTCGGCTTCATCAGCGGCGTCCTCCTCCTCGCCATCGGACTCACCGCAGCAGCAGGCCAAATACTCATGACCTACGCCTACAAACACGTCACCGTCGCACAAGGTGGCATCCTCGGCATGCTCGTCCCCGTCTTCTCCTCACTCATCGGCTTGCTCATCTTCCAAGAACAAATCGCATGGACAGGCTGGCTCGGCATCGCCATCATCATCGTTTCCGCAACAACACTGCTCAAACTCCGCGAAGCCGTCCCCGTCATCACCTAACTTCATTTCGTATCACGCACCAACTCAAGATGATCTCGACTCAGCACCAACACCACACCACTACCCACATCAAACACGCGCTCATGACCGTGCCGATCTTTGATCGCTTTCAATAGCGGCTCCAGCACTCGCCGCCCCACCCTATCCGGATTTCGCCCCGCCACCTGCACAATCTCTTTTAAAAACGGCAACAGTACCACCGGCTCCGTCGCCCGCAACAGCGCCCGATTCAACCGCACCCTTGCAGCTCCATCTTCAATCTCAGCTGGCCCTTCCGGCAAAACCTGGCGCATCAGCAACACTACCTGTTTCTTCACAAGTTCATCCAACGCGCGCATGTGATCCGCCAATCCCACCGCTTTCTCTGGCGCATCCGTTTGAATTTCTCGCAACACGGGCAACACTTCATGCCGCAACCTTGCGCGCATCCGCGTCACGTCTGCATTCGTATGATCCTCCCGCCAACTCTGACCTATCTGCCGCAAAAAATCTTCCGCTGCCGCCCGTGTCACTTCCAACATTGGGCGGATCAATCTCACCTCAGTACCATCCAACTCACGCTCCGCCACAATCCCGCGTAAACCTGCCGCCGCACTCCCCCGTAGCATTCGCATCAATAGTGTCTCAAGCTGATCGTCCGCATGGTGCGCCGTCGCAATCAAACCACAACCGTGCTTCTCTGCCATCCCAATCAGCGCCGCATACCGTCCATCTCGCGCCGCCTGCTCCACATTTGCCGCACCCGACAAATCCAAATCCGCTCGGTCATACACCAATCCAAGCCCCTTTGCCATCCCCTGCACAAACCGCGCATCTTCCTCCGCCGCCTCATCTCGCAAGTGATGCTGCACATGTCCCACCACAATCTCATGCTTAAACGATCGACGTGACCGCAAAAAATTCACCGCCCGTAGCAACGCCACCGAATCGCAACCACCCGAGACCCCGACCAGCAACCGCGCCTCATGCGCACCATACTCATGCCGCAGCGCCCGCGCCACGCATTTCACCAAGCTATGCCGCGCCGCCACCATTGCCATTTGATCACCCTCCGCAGCTTCCGAAGAAGATGATTCATTTTGTGGATTGCCTGAATTCATGATCACATGCCGACAAGGATTGGTTAAACTGTGCACATGTGCCGTTCATTTCTGCCGGCCGCACATCACAAGTATACGTCCCCGGAGCCACTTTGTGTCTGAAGACCACGCGCATCACGACATCGACAACACCCCCCGCAACGTGGTCGAACTCGTCATCAATATCGACGACACCACCCCCGAACTGCTCGCTTCCCTTCAGGACAAACTCATGACACAGGGCGCACTCGACGTCTGGACCACTCCCATCAACATGAAAGCCGGCCGCCCTGCTGTCATGCTCAGCGTACTCGCCGCCCCCGAAGATCAAGATCAACTCGCCGAAACCATTCTCCGCGAATCTGGTGCCTTCGGCCTCCGACACCGCGCCTGGGACCGCACCACCTTGGAACGATCCTTTACCCAGCTCGACTCTCCCCTCGGACCCTTCACCGCAAAAGTCGGTCACCTTCACGGCAAACCCATCGCCGCCAAACCCGAATGGCGCGACATCTACCAACTCGCCCAGCAGCACAACCTCCCCCTCACAGCGGTCCAAAACGAACTCGCTGCCATCGTCCATCAACACCTCAAACAACTACAAGATCGCGCGGAGGGACGAACATCATGACCCTCCTCCTTGCCAACACACTCTTCGAGAACAGCCTCCTCGCTATTGCGATTCTCCTCATCATCGCCGCCATGCTCATGGGCATCCGCAAACGCAAGAAACGTCGCGCCTCTGGCAACAATGGTCTTACCGCTCACGAACACCTCGAACGACTCAAAGAAAAACAAGCCGTCCGCGGCGACATGGAAACACTCATGGTCGAACTTGAAGCGCTCGGCAAACAACTCACCTCACAACTCGACGCCAAAACCATCATGCTCGAAAAACTCGTCGACGAAGCCGAACTCCGCATCGCTCAACTTCAACAACTCCAATCCTCTACCCCCCACACACAACCCACGCAGAATGACAACACACCGCCATCATCTCAATCTGAAAAATTGCAAAATCGCCCTAAAAAACAAAATCTTTCAGCCACTCCCACCGACCTACCCACGCTCTACAACACTCAAGAGATAAAAGAAACCGATCACGAAACCATCTACAAACTTGCAGACGATGGACAGACCTCGCAGCAAATCTCCGCCGCCACCGGCGAACACATCGGCAAAATCGAACTCATCCTTGCCCTCCGTCGAGCTTAATCCTGCACCATACCAACCAACATATTCTTCTCTTTATCATCAAGCCCGCTCGTTCCGCGGATGGAGCTCTAAAAGCGCTTCAACTACCACATCACTAGATGCCAATCAATACGAATGCTCATCCAGCACAACCTTCCCTCGAAACGTCCAATACACAATCGCCGTGTATAACAGCACAATCGGCATGCCAATCAGTGCAATAATCGTCATCACAATCAGCGTATTATCCGCCGAAGCTGCGTTATAAATATTAAGCGAATGCTTCGCTTCGTTTACCGAGCTAGTCACCAAATTCGGATACAGCGCGATTGAAAATAAAAACACAAAAGCCGCAATCGTGCAGCACGAACTCACAAACGCATACAACGGACGATTATGATGAATCGCCCTCGGTATATTCGCAATAGCTAGTACGTTTAATCCCACCACAATCCATGCCCACGGATAGTTCTGAAAATTCTCGATCGCCCGCGGCACCGCTACTAAAGTATAAACCGTCACAATGATGTACATTGCTAAAAAGAAGCCAAACCCTCGCCACATCATTTTATGTGCATGCTTTTGCAAATCCCCTTCAGTCTTCAAATACAAATAAATTGCGCCGTGCATGGTGAATAACGACACCGCCAATACACCCACTGTCAAAGAATACGGGTTGAGCAAATGAACGAGCGTTCCACTAAATTCATACCGCTCATCCAGCGGGATTCCGATCATGGAATTGCCCACCGCCACACCAAACAAGAATGTCGCCAGCAGTGACGCACCAAAGAAACAAAAATCCCAAAAACCACGCCAGAACGAATGATTTTGCTTCGACCGAAACTCAATGGCCACTGCACGAAAGATCAATCCAAATAGTAATAACATAAACGGCACATAAAACGCGGAGAAGATCGTCGCATACGACTCTGGAAACGCGGCGAACAGCGCCCCACCAAACACCACCAACCAAACCTCATTCCCATCCCACAACGGCCCGATCGAATTCAAATGAATCCGCCGCTGCGTATCATCTCGCACCGTCAGATGCAAAATCCCTACGCCCAGATCAAAGCCATCCAAAATAGCATATCCCGTCATTAATACACCAACGAGAATGAACCATAACAGGTTTAAATCCATGATGATTGTCCTGGCAAAACCAATATAAAATTCAATCGTCCGGTCTAATATACGATTAGACACATAACTTACGTGTTGGGACTTGGCGGCGGAGGCGGGTCATCCAAATCACCATTATCATGCGTGTGCGGTGGTGGTGGATCAGATGGCGGAGACTTCGACGGATCACTTTCACCCGCATTGTCATGCTCTTCAGCAAGTGACGCCTTATGACCATGCGCATGCTCGCCAGCTGTCCGCAAAAATCCTTCCGGCGCCGATGTCGATTCTCCCGTCAATACCGGCCCTTTCTGAATCTTGCTATTCAACACAAACACCCATACAAAAAACAGCAAAATATAAATCGCCCCAAACATGATGATCGAAAACACCACCTGCCCCGCCGTCACAATCTTCGAATGGCCATCCGAAGTTCGCATCCCCATCGGCATGACTTTACCCGGTTGCCCTGATTCGGTTGGATATTCAACTTTTTGATACTGAATGTAGCCATCTGCATTCCGTACAAACTCTCCCTGTTCATCAACAACCACCGGCGGCACCACAATCCACGGCTGCCGCCCCACTTCCGCGGTCACCCATCCTAGTTCATTCGCAGCAACCGCACCCAACACCGAAATCACGAACAAAAACATCATCCACTTCTTCTTAAACAACGACCCCCTCCACCAGAACCAAAACGCTAACAACATCAATCCCAACAAACCAAATCCAATCCCCACCATCGTATGAAACGCAACAAACGGTATAAACACTGGCGGGCGATCTTCCGGTGCGATCTGATCCAACCCCGGCACAGGCTTCGTCGGCGGTAAATCTCGATAGACCAAAATCGAAAGTGCATCCGGCAACACCACCGACATCTTCACCGTCTCCGTCTTCGAATCAGGAACGCCAAACAAATGAATTCCCGTCGGCCCCTCACTCGTATGATAAATCCCTTCCATCGCGGCCAACTTCGCAGGCTGATGGAACGCAACCATCCGCGCATTCGAATCCCCTGTCACCACTGCCGCGATCACACCCACAAATGAATATACCAACGCCACTTTAAAACACTTCGTCGCCACCTCCAGGTGCTTGTTCCGCATGATGTACCACGCGCAGATCGAAAGCACAAAAAAACCACCCATAATGATGCAACCCGACCACACATGTGTCAGCCGATTTACTGAGGAAATATTAAACACCACTCCCCAAAAACTCGTCATCTCCGCCCGCATCACCGGCTCACCATCAATAAACCACGGCTGACCCTCCACCATCATCTGCGTGATGTGAGATCCACCCGGCGTTTGCATCCACGAATTCGCGATCACAATCCATATCGACGAGAACACAGAACCCAGAAACACCATCCATGTTGAGAAGTAATAAAACTTCTTCCCCACACGATCTCGTCCAAATACAAGCACCGCCAGGAAGCCCGATTCGAGAAAGAACGCAAATATCCCTTCCGCCGCCAAAGCCGAACCAAACACATCACCCACAAACCGCGAATAATTTGCCCAATTCGTGCCGAACTCAAACTCCATCACAATCCCCGTCGCCACACCTACCGCAAACGTCACCGCAAAGACTTTAATCCAGAAGATGTTCGCACTCTTCCACAACGTATTTTTGGTCGTTAAATAATACGTTTCATAAATCACGATGAGCCCGCCAAGACCAATCGTGAGTGGTGGAAACAGATAATGAAACATGATCGTCAGTGCAAATTGCAAGCGAGACAATAAGACGACATCCCATTCCATGCGCTAACTCCGAATCCTCGCAGCCGCCATCATCCATGACGCCGCATCAATAGAACATTCACACCATGCACCTCGGTAATCACACGTAAGCGCATCCGTATAAACACAAACGCAACACATAGAACAACACAAAGAAATGGACCCACCCACACAACTCAATACATCGGCATACCCCCATCCCCTGCCCAAATAATTTCACCATCCCCGCATGTAACAAAACAGGCAAACACATCATCATGGCGATCAGCGAGGAGCCGGCCACACCACCACTTCCCGCACCAATTCAATCCCAAATCGTTCATGCACAACTTCCTGTGCATGACACATCACAGCGAACACCTCATCCGCCACCTTCGGATCATCATCCTTCTTATCCGCGGTAATAAAATTCGCATGCACCTCCGACACCTGCGCCCGCCCAATCCGGTAACCCTTCAACCCAGCCTCATCAATCAATTGTCCCGCTCCCTTTGCTTCGCCTTCCGAGGAAGAGGATGGATTCTTAAACGCACAGCCAGCTGAGTTCGCGCCCATCGGCTGCGAATTCTTCTTATACAAAAAAATCTCTTTCACCCTTTGCATTAGCGCCGTCGCATCGCCACCCGCCAATTCAAACCCTACCTCCAAAATCAACGGCTCAACCACATTTGTATGACGATATGAAAAACATAACTCATCCCGATCAATTACCCGCACCTCACCCCGCACATCCATCACGCGCACCCACTTCACACTTGAACCAATCTCACCAAATGCGCCCCCTGCATTCATCCGCACCGCGCCTCCAACACTCGCCGGTATCCCCGCCAAAACTTCCAAACCGGCCTGTCCCGCCTTCGCCGTCTCACGCACCAACTTCATCAAGTCACAACCACCACGTGCCACAACCTCATCAACCTTGATCTCATACTCCTGCCAATACTCATCATCCAGCAGCACCACCACACCATCCACTCCCTTTGATAGCACCAACAAATTCGCACCCGACCCTAGTACATACATCGGCACGCCCCGCTCATGTGCCCCCTGCACCACCATCTCTAACTGCACCTCATCTTTCGGATGCGCCAATGCCGCGCACTTTCCCCCCACGGCATACCACGTCCTCGCTCCCAAGTCAGTATCCCATTCAACATCGCAACCAATCCCTGGCAGCCAATCCCTTAACTCTTTTTCATACGTCCATGTCATACCCAGATTGTACGATGAACTCGAATTGTTTGACAAAACAGCCGCACATTTTCATCTGAAAAACAAGACTATTTCGGCTTCCGCCAGCCCTTCTCCAACATCTCCCGTGGCCAGAGCACGCTCTCACTTCGCACTTCATCCATATAATGGCCGAGCCGCTCTGCAAGCGGCGAATCCTGATCGCTGATATCTCGCGCCTCCCCAAGATCATTCTCCAAATCATACAGCCGTACATCATCATGCAATCCAAAACGCACTGCCTTCACATTCTCATCCACAAACAACACGCCCTGCCGTCCACCGGCACCTTTCCCCATATTGATGAATTCCCAATACAAGTAATCGTGCTTCGTCTGCGTCCCTTTTTTTCCAATCAAAGTCGGCAACATCGAAATCCCATCCGAACCCTTCGGTACGTCAGCACCCACCAACTCACACAACGTCGGCATCAAATCCTGAAAGCCAGAAACATGATCCGTCACACCCACTTTCACACGACCAGGCCACCACGCAATCATCGGAACCCGAACCCCACCTTCAAACACATCACGCTTTATCCCACGCAAGCCCCCACTGCTCTTAAAAAATTTCGTCATCGCATTCGGCCCTCTACCGAATTCAGACTGCGGCCCATTATCACTCGCAAAAATCACAAGCGTATTTTCCGCCATCCCGCGCGCAACAAGCAGATCCAGCAACCGCCCAATATCACGATCCATCCGCGTGATCATTGCCGCATACTTCTTATGCTTATCAGGCCAATCCTTCTTTTCATAAGGCTTCACATCCGGCGGGTTATACGGCCCATGCGGTATCGTATACGCCAAATACATAAAAAACGGCTTCCCATGATCCTCCCTCAAATACTTAAGCGCCTCATCCGTGAAAACATCATGGCTATATGTTCCCTCCGCTAATGCAAGCACACCCCCATCCTTCCGCAACTGTTCAGGATAATAATCATGGGCCGACTTATGTGTGTCATAACCCACAAACATATCAAACCCTTGGTTGAGCGGATAACCTGACATGCCCATTGGCCCCATTCCCCACTTCCCAAAACATGCCGTCTGATATCCCGCCTCTTTTAATTTCTCTGCGATCGTCACATCTTCATCACGCAGGTTCTCGCGCTCTTGCAGCCTTCCCGCATTCCCTTTGATATGCCCCACCGCCTGACTCATCCCCGTCATCAAACATGCTCGCGATGGCCCACAAACAGGACCACCCGCATAATGCTGCGTAAACAACAAACCTTCATCCACCATCCGATCTAAACTCGGCGTCAAAATTTCTTTCTGCCCCAGACGGCCAATATCACCATACCCCAAATCGTCCGCCAGAATATAAATCACATTCGGCCGCTCCGCCGCGTCAACCTCACCCATACCATTAAACAAACAAGCTGCCGTACAACCTAATACAAATCGCTTTGAATTCCGACCCATCGACCATACTCCCTTCAGCAATCAAACACAAAATTTACTTCATCAAAAGCACCACCCCTATAATCGCCAGTATTAAACCAATCACAAACAACTTATCACTCGCAATCATCGCATCGGCCTGACCATCCGCGCCGATCATCCCTTCGCCCGGCAGATGATCCTTCTTCTTCCCCCTCCCAATCCTCGCAGAAAACACAAACATCACCCCACCAATAAACATCATCACCACCCCAACAACAATCATGATCAATCCGATCGCACGCATCTCAATTACTCCGCTTCGCCCATTGCCTTCATGATCCATCCCCCGCCTAACACCACATCTCCAGCAAAGCACACCACCGCCTGCCCCGGCGTCACCGCTTCCTGCGGCTCATCAAACTTCACTTCCAACTTATCCCCCATTACACGGCACTTCGCCCCCTTCGGCAAACTGTTGTACCGAATCTTAGCCTCACAGGTTATCCAATCATTCGGCACTTCATCTGTAAGCCAGTTAATCTGGTCAGCCTCACACCCACCCGACAGTAGTGCATCCTTCTTACCCACCGTCACTACATTCGTTTCCGGATCGCGGCCCGTCACATAGATCGGATAACCCAGCGCTACGCCCGTCCCTCTTCTTTGACCGATTGTGAAGTGCTGATGCCCCTGATGTTTCCCTACAACCTTCCCCTCTTCATCCACTATATCCCCTTCGGCAAACTGCTCCGGCGACCGCATTTTCACCAGCCGTGCATAATCATTGTCCGGCACAAAACAGATCTCCTGCGAATCTGGCTTATCAAACACCGGCAAGTCATAGTCATCCGCAATCTGCCGCACCACGTCCTTCTCCATGTCACCAATCGGCAACATCATCTCATCCAGCCGATCCCGCGGCGAACCAAACAGCACATATGATTGATCCTTCTTATGATCCTTCCCCCGCAAGAGCTGCGCTCGACCATTCCCATCACGGCCAATCCGTGCATAATGCCCCGACGCGATAAAGTCCGCATCGATCGACTTCGCATAGTCGTGCAGCTTCCCAAACTTCAACCAATCATTACATCGCACACATGGGTTCGGCGTCCGCCCCGCGTTATACTCATCCACGAAATAATCAATCACCCGCCCGAAATCCTTCTTGAAATTCATCACATAGAACGGCACCCCCAAAATCGCCGCCACATGCCGAGCATCAGACGCATCATTCAATGAGCAACACCCCTGATGCCCAATTTTAATCTTCTTGGGGTCGCAAGACGCGTCGTACAGGTTATCATACCCATGAGCCGCCTCCACGGAATCATCCGATCCCAGGCGCATAAAACAGCCGACCACTTCGTACCCTTCTGACTTCAGAAGTGCCGCGGTCACAGAGCTGTCCACGCCGCCTGACATGGCGACAAGCACTTTTTTGCCTGTTCCGATGAGGTTCTTTCCCATTTTTGGGTAATCCTTAAGGAATTTTAGCCGATACGCCATGGCGAAGGCGAATATATTACCATCAAGCCGCCGGACGCGCGTGCAACATGACCCACCCGCATCTTTTCCGGCAATATTCAGAGACAAGGAGTCCCACAAGATGACAACCCGGCCGAAACATAAACCGCTGGCCATCTGCCTGCTGACCATCCTGACCATGCTTATCAGTACCACCGCTCGTGCAGACGAGAAGATGCTGAACATGATCCCCAAAGACAGCAGCATGTTCATCGCGGTCCCCAACCTGGCAGACCTTAACGACAAGATCGCCAATCTATCAGAATCCACAGGATTGGCTGCCCTTGCACCAGAAACCACCAATCTCTTACAAATCTTTAAAAGCGAATCGCGTCTCGACACTGCAATGAACGACAATGGCTCGCTCATCTTCGTCGTCGGTACACTCACCGAAGATGGTCCAGATGAAGACACGGTCTTCCTCATGATCCCCGTCACTGACTACGATGCGTTCATCAAAGCAAAAGACGGCAACCCCAAAGATGAAGTCGCCGAAATCGCTATGGACGAACCCGGCGACGCATTTGCCCGCAAAGTCGGTGACTACGCGCTAATCAGCCCATCTGCCGATGCCGTCATCAACTATAAAGCTGGTGACGAAGGTGCCGCGCTCCTCAAGCGTGCCGGTGCACTTGGCAAAGCCGACCTCGAAAACGCAGATATTTTCGTTTATATCGACGCCGCAGCTGTCGCTAATTTTGTCGGCCCGAAAATCCTTGACGAAATGCAACGAAAGATGCAACAAGCAGTCGCCGAAGGCCTTGAAGGCGAAGAGGCCGTTGGTACTGAACAAAAAATGATGCAGCTCGCTCAAACAGTTCTCAAGACCGTCGAAGAAGAAGCTGAAGCATTTGTCCTCTCCGCTAAAGTTGAGCCCGCAGGCGTCCTCGGTTCATACTCCCTCGGATATAAACCCGGCGGCAAAATCAGCGAATACCTCCCCGGTGGCAAATCACAAGCAACTGCTATCTTGGCAGACCTCCCCGCATCACCCTATCTCTTTGCCTTCGCAACCGACACGAAAGCCATCAACATGGTCAAAGTCGTCGAGTTCACGGCCAACGTCATGGATGACACAATGGGTGACATGATGCCGGGTATGGGCAAGCTCTACCGTGATGCGATCCCCATGATCAAAAACATCGACGCATCAGCTTCCGTGCTCTATCCACCGAACATGATGGCACAAGCGATGGTCAATCAGGTGCAGATTTATAAAACCAAGGACAGCAAAAAATCACTCGAAGACATTAAGAATTACATGGCTGCTCTCGGCAACATCGAGTTCCCTCAACCCGGTGCAAATCAAGAAGAAGGAATGGGCGGAGGCGAGATGTCCTTCCAAACCACTTGGCGTGACAACGCACTTGAACTCGACGGCGCAACCGTTGCTCAATATTCCATGACCATGGTCATGCCTCCTGAAATGATGCAGCAAATGGGCCCCATGGCCATGATGATGAATCCTAACTACAACGGCTACATCGCCGCTAAGGGTGACTACATCGTGCAAACCACTTCGCTCGATCAGGCACAACTCAACGCAGCTCTGAACTCACTCGGCAAAGGTGGCGGTCTCGGCGCTCAGCCACTACTCGCCAACATCCGTAACAAGTTCCTTCCGGAAAACCCTGTGATGGAAGGCTATATATCTCTCGGTGGCATCGCAGAAGTCGCCAACATGTGGCTACCCATGATGGGTGCACCACCCATCGCTGCACCTGCCGACCTCTCACCCATCGCTATGGGCATGGGAATCCAAGACAACTCCACCGCAACCGTCCTGTTCATCCCTGCTGACAACATCAAGTTCGTCGTCGACACCGTCAACACCTTCCAACAAATGCAGCAGCAAGGCCCTGGCATGGGTGGCCCAGAAGGCGAGCCCGGCCAAGCCCCACCCGCACCTTACTATTAATTCAGTAATACGCTCAATCAACAACGCAATTTCAAACCCACACCGCCGTCGGTGTGGGTTTTTCTTTTCATCACACAATGATCCCACATGCCCAAAAACCCTAGCACTCTCTTTCTTACCTCGATACATTAAACACCATGATCCGCCTACTCCTTGTCCTCACCTTGCTCATCGTACTTGCGAATGTACTCATCGCACTAACACACATCACATCTTCTCCCTCTAAGCCCATTCACTCAACGGGTGAGAGCTTTATCTCAGACACAACAACACCCAACACTCAAATCCCCGGTCATCGCGAACCGCAGCAACCGAATAACACCACATTAAAATCCCTTCCCACCCTCCGCGGTTTCACCCTCAACATGTACCACACCGATGATGTCGGCATTTATATCCGCGCCATCGATCAGATCCATGCACTCGGCTGTAACGCCATCCAAATTAATACCCCTGTGTTTATGGAGAACTCTTCTTCTCCCACCATCGAACTTAAGACCGGCCCTGGCTTTGGCCCAACCGCCCAACATCTAACCGCAGTCCTGAACCATGCTAAATCTAAAGATCTCATCACTGCCCTCATGCCGCAAATCGATCTCTACAAACCACGCGGCAATGAATGGCGCGGCAAGATCCACCCTGAACGCTGGGAGCCTTGGTGGCAATCCTATCGCCAAACACAAAAACATTTTCTACAGATTGCATCCAATACAAACACCGACCTCTTTGCTGTCGGCTCCGAACTACTCACGACTGAAAAACCCACCTTCCTGTCTGACTGGCGAGCCACCATCGCCCGTGCCCGAGCCCAATTCACTGGCAAGCTCTACTACTCCACCAACTGGGATCACTACCACGCTCCTCCATTCTGGCACGACCTCGACTACATCGGCATCAACGGCTACTGGGATCTCACCGCCAACCTACCCGCCGACAAACAAGATGACCCAACTGCGTTATCTAATCGATGGTTAGACATCAAGCAATCCCTCATCCAATTCTCAACCCAAACCCAACGCCCCATCCTCTTTACCGAAGTTGGCTACCCCACCCTCCCTTGGGCGCTGTCCAAACCTTGGAACTACATCAATACCGACAACATCCCAGCCAACACCGCCGCCCAAGCCCAAGGCTATCAATCATTCCTCACTGCTTTCGCAGCCGATCTTAATCGGCAACAAAATTATCAATATAACAAACAACAACCTTTCGCCGGTGTCTTCTTCTTCAAATGGGATGTCTTCTCCAATGGCGGCCCCACCGATACCGGCTACAGCATCCAAGGTAAGCCCGCTGAAACCGTCCTCCGTAACTACCTCCAACCCTAAAACCACATTCTTCTCTCCTTCCCTGTGATCAAATCGCCACCAGCCCTATTCCATATCTGGCAATACGCCTGCTTTCTCCCCAAAAATTATCTCGCTTGAGTCAAATATTGTTATATAATTAAACAGCCAGATTACTTGGCACTTCTATATCTATCTGTTTTGAGATGACGATTCAAGCACCGTTCCGGAGCTTTGGGAGAGTATTCATGAGGCGTAACGCATTACCATATCTATTTTTAACGGTTATCACTACATTCTCACTCGCGACCACCAATCTCTCCGCTCAAATAACTTTCGACGCCAATTTCGATCACGGCTCCCTCAAATTTGGTTTCGTCTCCGGTATCTCAGGCGACTACATCCTCCAAGGCCGCAACAACTATTTCAGTTCAAATGAATGGCGCTGGCTCAACTTCAAAGTCTCAGGCGTACAAAACCTGACGCCTAACTTCTGGATCTCAGATGACTTCGCTGGCGGATCTTCCAGACTCAACGATCACCAAATGGTCTACTCCTACGATCAGAACAACTGGTTCTACTTCGACAACAACGGCCGCGATGGCAGCGGCGGCTACGAATTCTCAAACAACACCAACTTCACACAAGACAACGTCTACGTCGCATACGCTTTTCCCTATTCCTACGGCCGCGCAGCGCAGCACACCGCTTCCATTAAAAACAATCCTTATGTCCACGCCACGAATTCATCCAACAGTAATCTTATCATCGGTCAATCACCTGGCGGCATCGATGACATCGGTCGCACCATCGCGCCGCGCGACATGTTCGGCTACAAAATCACCGACACATCATCCAGCGCGCCGAAAAAGAAAATTGTTCTTGCCTCAGGTTTACATGCCAATGAAGTGCTTGGCAACCACACACTCGAAGGCATGATCGACTTCCTACTCAGCGATGATCCGCGTATGCAAACGCTTCGCAAACACGCAGAATTTTTTGTGTACCCAATGCTGAATCCGGATGGTCGTTTTGCAGGATTAAACCGCTCAACGGTTGAAAATATTGATGAAGACCCAAACCGCGATTGGAATCCTGATAACTATGATGCACATGAAGACATTCGTGTATCCGGTGACGCCATGATCGCTGACACCGGCTCTGATGTTGATTACTTCATTGATTTCCACTCGACTATCCCCACCGGTGCACAAGCCGACTTTGGTTTTATTGAATATGAAAAAGGTCATCGTGATGATCCATTCTGGATTGCACTCACCGCACTTGAACCTGATCTTAAATCAACCGATTCATCTTCCACAGGTTGGACCAGCGCAAACTTTGGCGATTGGCAACTTGGCGCGGAATTCGATATGACATTCGAAACCATGTTCGGCTTAAACCGCGATCAGTCTTACTACACTGAACTCGGTGAATCATTCGCACTTGCTTTTGCGGATGCACTAAATCCCATGCCCGAACCAACATCAATCATGTTGCTTGGCCTTGGCGGATTATTACTAAACAGAAGAAGAGCATGATCGATCATCATTGGTGATTTCTAACACTTCAAGGCAAATCTAAAATTCAACACGCAATCGCAGGGTTATGATGGCACGACCCATCGCCAAATGATCGGTTGCCATTGATAGGCATCGCCAACTGCGCGGAAGTGACCGTTTGCCGGGAACGGCAAGTGCGAACCGGAGGTGTATAAACGCTCATCGGCGGCGCGCTTTAAGATCGCATTTCTTGTCTTCGCGGCTTGAACAGGGAATGTATCAAATGCGATGTGCCAGTTCGGATGCGGTGCCTGCAATTGCACCACATGAACTGTGTCGGCAATGTAGATCATTTTTTCTTCCCGGCTACTGATTTCCAAACCGCTATGCCCGGGTGTGTGCCCCGGCGCGAAAATCAGTTTGATACCCGGCGCGATCTCCGCATCATCATTCAAAAATTCCCAGCGTCCTTCATATACTTTGCTTACATTTTGCGCCTTGGCAATTGTGTTTTTGCGTGCAACTTCGGGAATGCCAGTCTGACTAAGATCAGGATTGCCGTTCCAGAAATCGTATTCTCTTTCGTTAATCAAAACTTTTGCGTTTGGATATGCGATTCCCCCTTCTGCATTAAGTAGGCCACCGATATGGTCCCCGTGCATGTGCGTAATGAATACAGTATCGATTTGTGTTTCATCAAGATCGAGTCTTTTTAAATGCCTTGCCACAAGCCCGAGGTTAGGCAAACCATCTGGCCCCACACCTGTATCAACAAGAATAGTTCGGCCGTTCCCGCGTATCAAAAGTGCATTGATTTGCAGAGGCACTTTGCCCTGATTCATAAATTGGTCATGCAGCGCCGTGTTTAATTCATCTGTAGGTACTTTAGGAAAAAGGAATGATGGCTCTGCTTGGCCACCACCGTCTGAAATAAGTGTGAGGTGGTAGATGCCAATCCTGAATTGATAGAAGCCGGCACCTTGGTGGTTGTCGGTCATTGTTTCGGGCGTTTCTTGTTTGGCGGCCTGGGCTCGGAGTATGTTTGGCAAACTTGTCACTGCAAGCGCACCAGCACCAAGCGCCCCGATGAGCGCGCGGCGGGAGATTGGGGCTGAGGTCAATGCGTTTGTGTTCTTCTTCATCAGTGGCTCCATACTAGATTATTGGACCGGGGTGGCCGATGTTCTTTCTTTATCGTGCAATCTTATGGTGATGTCACGATTTTCTCTGTTGGCAATATCCCAAAGAAAAACCCACAAGCTGGTGCCTATGGGTTTTTTGAATGTGATCTTGATCTTGGCTTATGTGCCATTGGTTGCAGGCAAATTAATTGCTGCAGTCTTGAGGATGCCATCTTTAGATTTGATGGCATCAAGCTGTGCTTCGGTAGGCTCGCTATCGACTTTAAGCACCATCATGGCGGTGGTATCACGACGAGAGATGGCCATGTCGGCGATGTTGACGTTTTCACCGCCAAAGGTTGTGCCGACGAGACCAATCATGCCGGGGCGGTCTTCGTTAAGCAGGATGACCATTGGACCTTCGGGGATCATATCCATGAAGTAACCGTTGATCTCGACTATACGCGGCTTAAGGTCATCATAAACACGGCCGGTGATGCGGCGGACTTTATCACCTTCTTTGGTTTCTGAATCAACAGCGCCTTGTGGGCCTTTAATTTCAAAGGTTAGACCGGGCTGCACTTTTTCATCATCACAAAGTGTCGTCGTGACTTTGATGCTGCGAGCCTCAGCGACTTGGTTGACGTTGATGATGTTGACGGGGTCGGTGAGATGGTTTTCAAAGATCCCGACGAGTGCGGTGCGTTCGATCATCGATGACGCTGCGGCAAGCTCTTTACCGGTGAGACCGATGGAAACTTCGGAGATACCACGCGTGATCATGGGGCTAATAAGCTTGGCCATGCGACCGGCAAGGTCAACATACTTCTCTTGCAGATCGCTGAGGTTGATCTTGAGATTCCCCGCATTCACAGCGCCGACGATACCATCACCACGAAGGTAAGTCAGACAGTTTTCAGCTGCGTCGACAGAAACCGCCTGCTGCGCTTCTTTGGTTGAAGCCCCGAGGTGCGGTGTGATCAAGATTTGTGGGTGGTTGCGCAGTGGGTCATCTTCAGCGGGTGGTTCACTTGTGAACACATCAAGCGCCGCCGCGGCAACCTTGCCCGACTCAACAGCCTCGAGTAAATCAGCTTCATCGACAACACCACCGCGTGCGGCATTGACGACATATAAACCATCACGGCAGAGCTTGTAGGTTTCTTTGTTGAGCATGCTACGAGTTGCATCATTAAGCGGCACGTGGAATGAAAGAATGTCTGCGTGCGGCAGAATGTCTTCGAAGTTTTTGAACATTTTCACGCGGCCATCAAGCATGGTTTCTGCATTGATGAATGGATCGTATGCAACCACATCCATGCCGAATGCGAGCGCACGCTCTGCGAATGTTTGACCGATGCGGCCGAAACCAACAACACCAACTGACTTACCATGAAGTTGACGACCCGTGAATTTGTTACGGTCCCACTTGCCTTCGGTCATGCCTTTGTAAGCAGGGCCAACATTACGCAAGAGTGACATCATCAGTGCGAAGGCGTGTTCGGCTGTGGTAATGGTTGATGCAGCAGCGGTGTTAACGACGAGGATGCCCTTTTCAGTAGCGGCTTTAAGGTCGATGTTATCGACACCGACACCTGCTCGAGCGATGACTTTAAGTTTGCCGGGGTTCTCGAGAATTTTCGCTGTGACCTTGATGCCGGAACGCACGATCATCGCGTCGCAATCCTGAATGAGGGTTGCGTATTCTTCTTCTGAAAGACCGGGTTTGTTAACAAGTTCGCAGTCTGACTGATCGGTGATGAAGTCCAGACCTTCCTGCGCAAGCTTGTCAGCCGCGAGGACACGAAAAGTAGAAGTGCTCATTTGATTGCTCCGATTCGTGGAGGGTGAATGAGGGAAAATAAGACCGTGATTCGGCGAACGATTGCCGGGCGGTCACAAAGCTTCTGGTATTAAATTGTGAATGGGGCATTGTACCGAGATGCGCGGCCTGAAGGAAACGCACAGGATGATGTCTTGTGTGTTTAACGCATTTCTCGTTTTTGCAATCTTTGATTACATCGCGGCGACAGCGGCAAAAGCTTTGGCGGCTGCGGCGAAAGTCACATCGAGAGCGGCTTGATCATGTTCGGTAGAAACAAACCAGGTTTCGAATGCGGAAGGAGCGAGAATCACACCCTGATCGAGCATAACGGAGAAGAATGTGGAGTACTTTGCGGTATCACAGGCCACAGCATCTTCATAGTTATGCACTGGCGAGTCAGAGAAGAAAAGGCCAATCATGGAGCCGACACGTGTGGTGTACACGGGAACGCCAGCATCGGAGGCTATTTTCTTGAGGCCGATTTCGAGCGCGTTGCCAATTGATTCGAGCTTTGCATAGGCATCTGTGCTGAAAAGTGTTTCGAGTGTGGAAAGCCCCGCGGCCATAGCGAGTGGGTTTCCGGAGAGTGTGCCGGCTTGATAGACGGGGCCATCCGGAGCAACTTTGCGCATGAGATCTTCACGACCACCGTAAGCAGCACAGGGCAAACCACCGCCAACAACTTTGCCGAGGCAGGTCAGGTCTGGGGTAATGTTATAAATAGATTGTGCACAACCTTTAGCGACGCGGAATCCGGTCATAACTTCGTCAAAAATGAGAAGCGTGCCGTGCTTATCGCAGAGATCGCGGAGAGTCTGGAGGTAGTTTTCTTGTGGTGGGATGCAGCCCATGTTGCCAGCAATTGGCTCTATGACCAGTGCGGCAATATCGTTTTCGGCGAGCGCTTTTTCGGCTGTGGGGATGTCATTGAACGGAATAAGCACTGTGCCGGCAGTGATTTGTGCGGGGACACCGGGGGATGAGGGAACGCCAAGGGTGGTGGCACCGGAGCCTGCCTGGACGAGCAGTGAATCGGAGTGGCCGTGGTAGCAGCCAGTACATTTGATGATCTTGTCTCGAACTGTGGCGGCACGAGCGAGGCGGATCGCAGACATCACGGCTTCAGTGCCGGAGTTTACAAATCGAACCAAATCGATCGCAGGCACTGCATCCACAATAGTTTGCGCGAGTTGTGATTCAAGTTCGGTGGGCATGCCAAAAGACCATCCAGAACGCAACACTTTAGACATTGCTGCAGCAGCAGGTTCGGGAGTGTGTCCGAGGATAAGCGGGCCGTATGAGAGTACATAATCAATGTAAATATTGCCATCTATGTCAGTTACGGTCGCTTTATCGCCAGATTTGATGGTGACGGGGATGCGTCCGACAGCTTTATAGGCTCTAACGGGTGAAGAAACCCCACCAGGCATAATTTCTTGCGCCCAAGTATTTGCTTCTAATGACTTTGCGTATCTGGAAGCTTGATCCGTGGTTGTAATTTCACTCATGAAGGGAAGTGTACCAAGTTGCAATGGCTGAGGCATCTGTCATTACCGAAGAATGATGCTTGAAGTGTGAAGGGTTACGGATATTTCCTGCAGATGAGCGATGAATGGGTGTCTTTGCTATGATACGGTGCTCACGGATGAGCTGGCCTGAAATGGGCTGGGCGCAGATTGCCTTGCGCGAGATGGATTGATACACTACCAGATTCCTTTGGCGAGAAATCTGCGCGATCGTTACCAGATTGGCTGGCGACGAAATTGCAAGCGCACTTTTTTCCCGAAACCCGAAACTAGTGAAGAGACAGACCTTATGTCGATTACCGCTGAGAAAAAGCAGTCCGTGATTAGCGAATTTAAGCAAGGTGAGAACGATTGTGGATCGCCGCAGGTTCAAGTTGCCGTGCTGACAGAGCGCATCAACAACTTGACCGAGCACATGCGTGAACACAAGCATGACTTTGCAACCCGCAAGGGCCTGCTAGGCATGGTTTCCAAGCGAAACCGTTTGCTGCGTTACGTTGAAAAGAATGATTATGCAGCCTACCGTGATTTAATTGCAAAATTAGGCCTGCGTAAGTAATTCAGACGATGCAGATCTAGACGTTTTACCGCGTGCCTGCGGTATATTTGTGGCGAAGCTGCAATAAACGCAAGGCCGCGTAGAACGGGTCAGGCGCAGGTTGGACCCGTTCGGGGAGTAGACGACAGCTGGCTGACTGTACCGGCTGCGCACCAGATAGAATCGAAGCACGAATCACTACGTGATTGAAAAAGTTTATGTAAGCTAAATTTTTTGACCTGTGACGTGATTTCTCACTTTTATTCGGCGCGTTCGTACAGCAAGCCTCCTGTCCTCTGCTTCTTTCAAGAAGACACAACCTCAGGGGCACGAACTAAAGTATTCATAAGCAATATGAAGTCATCCTCGCGGCGGATCATTCTGAGACGCCCATGTTCTGCACAACAGGAGTCGGTGTAAGAGCCCGGCCGCAAAACAAACAGGATTGATGTCAGCCCTTTAAAATCATCAAGCAGAAAATATACAGGTAAAAAAACAAGGAATATTATCATGGCAGAGCACCGCGTTGAACTAGAAATCGGTGGACGTACGCTGAGTATTGAAACGGGGAAAATCGCGAAACAGGCCGATGGCGCGGTACTGGTGCAATATGGCGAGACAGTCGTCTTGGGCACAGCTGTTCATGCTGAACCACGTGAAGGTATCGACTTCTTCCCACTCACTGTGGATTACCGCGAAAAGCTAACAGCAGCGGGTAAATTCCCGGGCGGTTTCCGAAAGCGTGAAGGCGCACCGAACCAAAAAGAAATCCTAACGATGCGTAACATCGACCGTCCAATTCGGCCGCTGTTCCCGAAGGGCTACTTTGATGAAGTTCAAATTCAGTGCTGGGTACTCGCATACGACGGCCAAAACGAACCAGATGTGCTCGCAGGTATTGCTGCGAGTGCGGCACTTTCCATCAGCTCGGTTCCTTTCCAAGGTCCAGTTGGTAATGTGCGTGTGGGACGTATCGAAGATGATTTCGTCATCATGCCAACTGTTGCTCAAGACGAGTACAGTGACCTTGATATGCTTCTCTGCGGTCACAATGACGGCTTGAACATGATCGAAGTGGGCAGCTATGAAATTCCTGAAGATGAAATGCTTAAGGCGATTGAATTCGGCTACGAGCATGTCAAGCAAGTTGTCGGCCTGATCGATGAACTCGTTGCGAAGTGCGGCAAAGAAAAGATTACTCCAGAACCAAACATCAGTGATGAAGTTCGCGAAATCGTTGCAAAGTTTGCAGACCCACTACGTGCAGCGAAAACCACTGAAGGCGATAAGGCTCTCCGTTCTACTGCAGTGAAAGAAGCAACCAAGAAGTTCCTTGAAGAAAACTTCCCAGAGCCTGCTGAAGATGCTGGTGTTGGTGTGTTTAACAAGTGGAAGAACGATTTCAAGATGGCAAAGAATGCCATTCACGATCTCGAAGAAGATATTACTCGTGTGATCATTCGCAGCGGTTCACGTACTGACGGCCGCAGCTTTGATGAACTGCGTGACATTGGTTGCGAAACGGGCTTGCTCCCACGTGTTCACGGCTCTGGCCTATTCTCACGTGGCGAAACACAAGCACTCGTGACTGCAACACTCGGCACAACCAAGAACGAGCAAATCGTTGATGGTCTTGGTGAAGAATACAGCGAAAAATTCTATCTGCACTACAACTTCCCGCCATTCTCAGTTGGTGAAGCAAAGCGCATCATGGGTCCGGGCCGCCGCGAAATCGGTCACGGCATGCTTGCACAAAAAGCACTCATGCCTGTGATGCCTGAAGTCGAGGACTTCCCATACACCGTGCGTTTGGTTTCAGACATTATGGAATCTAACGGTTCAAGCTCTATGGCTTCAGCTTGCGGTGGCTGCCTTGCCCTGCTGAATGCTGGTGTACCACTGACAGCAACGGTTGCAGGTATTTCTATTGGCATGATCCAAGCCGATGAAGACGGGCAGGAAGATATCTTCTTGACCGATATTCAAGGTGAAGAAGATCACTTCGGCGACATGGACTTTAAAGTGACTGGTTCACGTGAAGGTATCACAGCAATCCAACTCGACCTGAAGATCCGTGGCCTGAACATGGAACAAATTGCTAAGACATTTGAATTAGCGAAAAAGAACCGCATCGAGATCATCGAGAAGATCGAAGCGGCACAACCTGAGCCAGCTGAACTTTCACAATACGCACCACGCCTGCTTTCAACGAAAATCCATCCGGACAAGATCGGTAAGTTGATTGGTCCTGGCGGTAAGACGATCCGCGGTCTCGAAGCAGACACCGGTGCCACGATCGAAATCGAAGAAGACGGTACTGTTCTGATCAGTGCTGTCGGCGGCGGCAAAGCTGAGAAAGCACTCGAAGAAGTCGAGAAGCTTTGCGAAGAAGTAAAGGTTGGCCAGCTTTATAACGGTACCGTCAGCAGCGTTCGTGACTTCGGCGCATTCATCGAAGTCATCCCCGGACAGGACGGGCTCTGCCACATTTCAGAATTGGCAGATGGTTTTGTGGAAAACGTGCAGGACGTCGTCAAGGTCGGCGACAAAGTTCGCGTCAAAGTCATCAACATCGACGAGCAAGGCCGTGTGAAGCTGTCAAGAAAAGCTGCGATGCTTGATGAGCAAGAAGCCACAAAATAAAGCTTTCGTTTAAGCGCACAATTAAGTATATTGTTACAGTCGAAACGCGTCCTTTAAGTCGTGGGTAAGGGCTCACGCAGGCTCATGCGCTCAGCCGGTGTTGATGAGCGCGGGGATTCCCTCTCCCGAGGGGGATGTCGTTGGTTCATGTCGATACCAGCGATTCTTTCGAGACATGGGTTCATGTTTTGGTGTGGTACTTGAGTCGTTAGTGACAAATTTAGTGGGTTGCATGTCGTCAACATTTCACAGATTGATCATGTACGGTCTGCTAATTGATCGGGGACGCATTTTTTGAGCATGGGGCTCTAAGAGCACCATCATCTCTCAAGTACTTCGTCATCATGAAGTGACCTGTGTTTTCATGAGGAGACTCTGCTATGTCAACTCGTGGTCAGGTTAAATGGTTTGATCCTAAAAAAGGGTATGGTTTTATTACCGGCCCTGAGGGTCAGGACGTTTTTGTTCACTACAGTCAAATCCAAGGTGATGGCTTCCGCTCACTTAAAGATGGTGAATCTGTAGATTACGAGCTTGTTGAGTCCGACAAAGGCTGGCAAGCACGTACTGTTGAACGCGTCAAAGAAAAGACCGCTACTGCATAGCTGGCGGCCATCGTTTTGCTATGACATCTGATGTTGTGAGTGCGAGTCATTCCACCATGTGGTGCTGTGCAATCAAAAGCATAGCCGGTGGGGCTGACCGCCCGCCAAGATTGCGGGAACGACCAGCGGCATCCATTGCTTTTTTATTGCACAGCTAATGTGTTGCCGGTTTTTTATGATCCTCTCCGATTTCGGGCTACCCGGGCGTAAACCCTTCCTTTGATTCAAGCTTCTACAATTAAACCAGATGGTGCATTTCGCTTTACGAAGCGACGGTTTTGCATGCGTAAACCCGCCGCAACACCATGGCCAGAGCCAAGTACCTGTGCTCATCGCCTCGACGATAAGCACAGCAAGATATGACGTGCAGCATCCACCTATGTATTCTTTGGATATGTTGACTGCTTTTTTCATTGGTATAGCGATTGGTATCGCTGCAACAGTCCCCGCCGCTTGGTGGTGGAGCCGCAAGATCGAAAGGCGTATGCGCGTCCTCGCACAGGCTGCGCGGCGCAGCGAACGTCTTGCTGAACTTGGCACCATGACAAGCGGCCTCGCCCACGAGATAAAAAACCCGCTCTCAACCGTCGGACTGAACATCCAGCTTCTCCATGAAGATCTGGACGAGATTATCAAACGTCTACCCCGCAACGCCGAAACCGGCAGCCAAACAGACGAAGAAATCGCTCGCGTACAGCGCAGGTTTGGATCACTCGGCCGAGAAACACAACGCCTCAAAGACATCCTCGAGGATTTCCTCCGCTTTGCTGGTCGCGTCCAGCTCGACCCAAAAATTACCGACATCCACGAACTCATTGGTGAACTGATCGACTTCTTCGCACCTCAAGCCTCCGAAGCTGAAGTCAATCTTCGCACGCAATTGGCCGCCAACCCCAGCCGCATCAAAATCGACGGCCCGCTACTCAAACAATCACTGCTCAACCTCATGATCAACGCGGTGCAGGCCATGGTCGAAGCCCGCGAAAAAAACATGCCCCACGGCGGTGCCAGCGAACTCATTATCCGCACCGACTGTGAGAAAGAGATGGGCCAAAACACCCTATCTATCCATGTGATAGACACCGGCCCTGGTATCAGCAAAGAATCAAAGGAAAAGATTTTCCAGCCGTACTTTTCGACAAAGAAAGGCGGCACTGGCTTGGGGCTACCTACATCACGTCGAATCGTTGAAGAACATGGCGGACACATGGATGTACACGCCGAAGTAGGCAAAGGAACCGACTTCGTCATCGTCCTGCCAATTGGGGAGTAAAGGTCCCTGACACCTTATCCTCAACTTATCTTCACTTATTTTGTTCACGATTCTTGCCGCCATCTATGGCAACTCCAACTGCGCACATAACAATAGAACCAATCATCAAAGTATTGTGCTATAGATAGCGTAGATCATCCTATTGAATGTTATTGATTAAGGATGCAGCAATGTCTAGCATAATAGGCATGTTGGAAGTAACCATCATCATCTTGTAACTCACATTTTTGAATTTGACACTTAGTTTCTAACACGATCTTACCCGCATGAACTCAGTATGACCGCAGGTCAGCTGCCATGCTATATACTTTGCTTACAGGAAAATAGTATGCCTATCACTTCATCGTCTACTCCTCGGTTATGGCTATCCTTAGTTTTCTTCATCGCTTTATCAACAACCACATTTGGCGAACCCATTAACGTGCTTGATCATGGGGCAGACCCCACAGGTGCAACATTCTCACGAGACGCGATTCAAACAGCACTCAACATTGCAAGAACGACTCAACAGAAGGTGTATATACCGGCCGGTACGTATGTTATTGAACAACACATTAACGCTTATACAGAAATTATTGGCGACGGCATGGGTCGCACAATATTGGTATTCGACAACAGATTCGATGTCTTTAGCGGCAATGCAAAAGGCATGACCTTTGGATCTGATGGTAAAAAACATGTGCAAGTCGGCATTTCTGATGCCACCATTTTAATCAAGGGAAACAATGGTGGGGTTTGCTTGAACACAGCATCTCAAATGAGCGAGTATTTCCACCAGCAAATAAAGTATGTATTCAAGAACCTGTCATTCTATGATTGGCAAAGCCATAAATTCGGTTTCAATAATTACACAACCCATGCATGGTCAAAGTATATCGCGCTACGCAGTTGCCAAGGTGTATCAATGGAGAATATTTACATTCGTGGCAATTATCGCCCTGAACAATCAGAGCAAAGCCAATTTGATTCAACCGGTATTTATATGGATGCGCGTAACCCCACAGGAAACTCCACTGCTGTTTTAAACCCCCGCCTTCGTGGTCTATATATAACCTCATGCAAGTATGGAATAGAACTCGGGGCAAGAACATTCGCCTTCATTCAAGATGTTGATATTGCAAGATCATGGGTGGGTATTCATAACACAAATGCAGCAGCGATCGTTCCTGAACTGATTTACTCTGAAATATTCATAGATAATGCTGCCATTAATGCTCAAAAGTATGGTGTACATTTCCAGGAAATCACACGCGTAAATTTTTCAAACAGTTTTGTTAATCGGCATAAGGATGGTGACAACAATCCATACACAGGAAACTGGATTGGGTATTATCTTCAACATGTAAACAAATCTATGTTTACCAATCTCACGGCACAAGCAAGAGAAAATACGGCCGTGTTAAATTCAAAAGGAATGGTACTTGAAGAATGCGCCAATGTCGCCATTGCAAATTTTGTAGCCGGCCATTTTCTAGATACCGCCGTTGAGCTTCAAGATTGTCACGGCCTCATGCTTAGCACAAGCTTGCAAAACTATAATGTGACAAATCCCAAAGGAGTCGTATTTATGGGATCGACTCAGCACAGTAACGTGCGGATATCAAAACTCGGCTCATTTAATGGATTGGAATACTCATTCCTAGACAATACTGCAGAAAGAAATAATACCGTTACAAGTACGACCAAAAACACGGTTATGCCGGGATTGACGATTACAGATATTAAAGAAAGATCTAGCCACCCCAGTTTCTATCGGATGGTATACATCGACAAGAGTACGGGCGAGCTATATACCAAAGACTAATCTGTTGATGTCTAATCCAAAATACAGCTTCTCTAATTTCATGAAATCCAACGACTCACTTGTTGCTACGAACAAGTATCACGAAACTGATTGAATCTCGTGCTGCCATTGTCGCGGAGCAAATGATTCTGTTTATCGTCCATCATTAACTGCACACAATCAAATAAAAGAAAAAACGCTGCCTCGATGAGGACAGCGTTTTTTCTTTTATCGTTTATAGATTGTTTTGAAACCGCGGCTATTGTGCAGAATACCCTTTAACATCTGCGCATTGTTGGTGAAGGATCAGCACCAGCACAGATACATGGTTCAATCAAGCCATTACGCTTCGGTGATTTCGAAGATCGACTGCGTACGCAAGATCGTCGTATTTGAACCGAGCATGTGGTAACTCTGAACATGGAACTCTTTGCGATACTTCTGTGTGTCTACGACAGTGAGACAAGGTGTGCCATTCGGGGCAGCAAACTTGTGGGAGATCGCACCAGTCTCGCGGGCGAAATCTTCCATCTCACGCATAGTGGCAATGTACAGGTTCTCGGTCAGCGATTCGGTCTGAATCGTGGTGACATAACCAATACCAGCATCGTCAGCATCACGTTCATAGTCCTTCTCACCAATACAGGGGATCGCATGCACCAAACCGTGCTCAGGCAAGTGATCGCCACGATCGACGATAACTTCTGAGAGCAACTGATCGTCGTACTGGAAACGGACGACGTGGCCGTAGTTGGTGATCCATGACTCAACTTCATAATCCCCGTGCCGCTCGGTGCGACGTGCGTGGAGATTAAAAAGTTCGGGGTGCATGGGTCTGCGGTAGAGCATCAGGCGAAAAACCTGCGCGCTGGATGTCTTATGACTAGCACTCATAACAATCCTTCTTTCAAAAGGTTTCCATGCAAAACAGCGAGTCGCCTCGAAAAATTGCATGCAAAAAATTATTCTATTTTGATATCAGGCCGGACGAATGACCTGGCGGGGCTGCCAGACCGTCACTATCGCCTCTTTACAGAAGGGCCACACTCAGAGGGGTCTGACATTGCTTATCAGTTTGTCACTACTGATTCTTTTCATGTACGAGTCGCATTATAGTGATGGGCGGTCCCATGAGAACCCCCTTTTATGCCATTTTCTGACGTTTTTTAGGTTCCAAACGGATTATGAGGTCGAAAGTGCCCATTCTGGTGGTTTCTGGCCGATAAAATGTGCAGTCCTGTGAACAGAGGGCAGATAGGAAAGAACCACTATAATCGCAAGAGTCTTGAATGGGCTAACCTTTTGCGAGCGTACGGTTTTGTGACTATGAGGTGAATCTAAGTCTGATACGATTTGTGGAAAAGTCTTTTCTGTCTCCCAAGTAACGGCAGTCGTATGGCCGCAATGGGATAAATCTGTACCGGGCGGGGATAGATCGTGAGAAGTTTGATCCATGTTAGCTGCTAGGCAAATTGCCTGGGGCGGGTCCTTGAAATCAATGAATGCCGCCATTCTTGATCGGGTGATGCAGATTGATGACGTTGTCGTTGATCGAGCCATGTCTGATGCGCTGGGGACCGCCGAGGGAGACGAGCTAGATGGCATCTGTGCGACACTGTTAAGCCGCCGAACGATGGAAGGCATGACGGGGCTGATTTTACATTTCCACCTGCTGCCGGTGGACATTCGCCAGACAATTCTGGAGCAAGTAGGAGATCTGTTCAGCCCATTGCGTCAAGCTGCAAGCAAACGGAACACCGAAGGCCCTGCGAATGTGGTGCGGATCGTTGAACAGAGCCAGACAACGCGACTGTCCTATCTGATTGCTGAACAACTGCGGCACGGAACAGATGAACTCCGTGATGCTGCGGCATATTGCTTTTTGAGTTTAGCACATGCCTGCAATACCTCGGATGCGGTGGAGACATCATCGGGAATGACGGAGGATATGCCTACGGTCACGCAATGCGTCGATCCTCTTAACAGTACATATCTTGAAAAAACCGTGGATGAAGCAGTCGTGATGTACGACACACATATGCATCCAGGGATCTTGCTCGCACTTTGCGCACTACTACCAAAACCGATGCGAGAAGCGCTGCATGCCATTAAACAAGAACACCACTCGGCGGTGAGCCCATTACAAAGTTTGGCTCGACAGGCAGATGAGATTGAGATCCGCCGAGCGATGATGATCTTACTGGGGCTGCCTACCATGTTTAGCGCAGCACTTGATGGTCTTCGCCAAAGTATTGCCATGGGGCGGTTTGAAGATTGCTTATCGAATTGGAGCATGCTAAAGACAAATGCAGTATACGGGCATCTTAATTCCTTACGGCAAGGCCATGCACTTTGGCCGGGAGCGAGTCGAGTCGCACAGATGCAACAGCATGCCCGACGCGGCGCAGTGGTATGGTTGGATTCATTACCGATCCGTGGCCAGGAGAAAGCAGACCTGCTGGTGGAGATGAAAAGCCACGAAGATGATTGTGTTCGATTGTTTGCACTACGAGGCTTGCTCTCTCTTACTAAAGAACAGAGGCAGGACACGATCGATGATGCGATTGCACAATTTGCAGCTGATCCGGTAGTAGAAATCGCGAGAATTGCGCTGTGGTATTTACATCGGGTGAAATATAAAGGGCTAGCAAAGGTACTTGCCACGCTGGTTAACAGTGAACATGAACAAATACGAACACTCGCGGGCAAACATCTGGCTCCGCTTGGCTTTAAACGGTTGTGGGATCAATGGGAAAACATGGCCCAAGATAAACGGATGGCGGCAGGACGTGCACTTTTAAAAATTTCGCTTAACTTTCATCATGAACTCAGCGAGAAGCTTTCGGAACGCGATGTGAACAGCCGACTGCGTGCGGTATCGATGATTGATGTGCTGAACCAAGGTGAGTTTTTCGAAAAACAGCTCGTGCAGCTAACCTATCACATGGATGAGCGAGTTCGCGCAACAGCAGTCAAAGCACTTGGTGAAGGACAATCGCGCGAGGCAATCCGTGCGATTGAGCAAGCGCTTAGCAGTGAAAATGATCGTGTCCGAGCAAATGCCATTGAAGCTATCGCAGCCTACCAAACAGATACAGTGGTAGAAAAATTGCGTGATCTTGCCGCGGATGATGGTAATCGAGCCCGTGCCAATGCGATAGGCGTACTCATGCAACATGATCCGGACGGTGCGATGGGTGAACTGAAGAAAATGCTGAATGATCCACGAAAAGCACATCGAACCAGTGCACTTTGGCTGGTAGAAACGTTGGGATTAGTGCAGGCATCACGAGATGTCGCGGAATTATCAATCAGTGATCCGGATGCAAAAGTAAAGAACCGCGCAGACCGGGTCATCCAAGAGCTGATGAAACTGATGAGTGAAGGAAACAAAGTAGCAGACTAATGCTACATGGATCACGATGATTCTGGAGACTGTATTTTGATGCAGATGATGATATTGGCACAAAAAGCAACATCGGGGATCACACGAATTTCCGAACGTGCAAAGCCGAGCGAGATCTCTGAAAAATTTAGAGATGGCGAAGCGGGCTCACAAATCCCTGTGGATGGGATTCTGCTTGCAGCAGGTGTGGTACTGGTAATCTTTGCAGCACTGAGTATGTTTCGCTGGTGGCGGCATCGTGGGGAGTATTCGATGCCAGGAATGGTGTTTGTTAAAGTGGGACGCGGGGTAGGATTGAGTTGGCGAGAACTGCTGATGGTGCGTCGAATTGCTAAAACAACAGGTTTTGGAGAGCCACTCGCAATGCTCATGGCACGAGGAACGATGCGGGCATGGACTGAAGTTTACTTGCAACAAATTCCTGTAAAAAAACATGACAAGGTAATGCAGGTAATTGATCATGTGGGGAAGAAGGTATTTTATGATTCGCATGAGAGTATAGCGGCTCGTCAACCGATAATGTCCAAAGCAAGCTAGAAAGATGGCTGCGACGTGTTATTGTAGGATAAAACAGCTATAGCGGTAGGTGTTGGGTCAACCAAAACAATAAAGATCGCGCTGTGTGTAATCGCCGATCAGGATAAAGGGATCTCGTGTGAATATTGAGATTGAAGCAAAGATGCGGCTGGAAGATCGAGGCGCGATCGAAGCAATGTTACGCGATATTGGTGCCAAGTACGTGTGTGATATCTCCGAAACGAATACATATTTTGACACGCAAATGGATGATTTAAAAACCAGCGATCAGGGTTTACGGATTCGTGTGGAAGATCATGGCGATGGTGGTGTGAAAGCGGTTATCACACACAAAGGACCACGAGCACATGGACGGCTAAAAAGTCGGAGCGAAAGTGAAGCCGAAGTTGTGGATGCACGTGAGGCGGCTGATTTGCTAAGTGCGCTAGGATATGTGCCGGTGTTGAGTTTTGAGAAAAAACGACAGCGGTGGGAAATGGACGGTTGTCGGGTGGAGTTAGATACAATGCCACTATTAGGAGATTTCATCGAGATCGAAGGACCACATGATGATGTTGTAATGTCGGTGCGCGAGAAGCTGGGAATGGCGGATAAACCGCTGATTAAGGCAAGCTATATCGGAATGCTAACCACGCATATGAAAGAGCATCACCTAAGTGGCGGATTCATCGGGTTTGAGAGTACGGTCTAATCGATGATTAGAGCTTAAGTCGAAAACCAATACGGGCACTTAGTCCGGTGATACCAACAATAAAGAACGCAAAAATAATTGACTTGGCAATACCGATGTATGGCATGGGATCCATGCTATTCAATGCAGTCAGTGAGATGAGTGTTTGCCAATGCTGTTCTGTGAAGGTATCGATGATGATGATAAATGACCCGATGAAGGGCGCAAGTAGGTAGGCAAAAAGAGGGTTCGATCCAGCAGGTGAAAAAATGACCGACCATTTCTTGATGTGATAGATGTCAATAAGGATATACATGGCGGCCCAAAGCGTGGCGGTAATCGCAGAGCAATAAAGGCACCAAGTCAACGTAGCGGTGGGTTTGTTGATGCCATAGAGCGGATCGAGAAGATAGCCGGCAAAGGTAAGCATCGCGGCAAGAATGAGGGTGAATTTCACACGTTTCCAAGGGGTTCTGATATCAGAATCTTTGGTAAAGAGTGTGCCGAGCAGGACGCCGGTGAGTGTGATGGCGGCTTGAGAGCCGATGGTTTCACCGGTGATTTTATAGTCGAACCAGAACAGGCGTGCGCCGTTCCAGTAGGGGGTGATGTCCCAGGGCACGCCGCGAGTTCGGAAGAGGATGTAGACACAGTAGAGGATGACCACACCGGCCAGCAGCATCAGGCGATTGTTTCTAACCATGAGATAGAAGAGTGCGGAGATGAGGTAGGCATAGCCGATGAGTGCGAGAATACCGCCCCAGTAGGGTTGGATATAGGCGCCATCGCGGCGGAAGATCACCATAAGATAGATCAGCATTACCGCACCGATCAAACGGATCGCGAGACCGAGATGTTTGGCTCGCGTTGACTTGTAGCGAACATGGTGCCAAACCATAAAAACGGCACAGTACATTGCTATAAGCCAAGTGCCTGGGTACCAACCAATCTCATCGTTGGACGGATGACGCACACGGAGCATGCCAAGGAGGATCAGCGCAAAAGCACGAATAAATATATGACCGAGTAGCTTGGGGATGCTTTGCGATTCGAGTCGTTTAGAGAACGCCATCGGAATGGACATACCAACAATAAAAAGAAAGGCTGGAAAGACCACATCAACAAAAGTCATGCCGTCGCCAAGCACTGGTTTGAAGTGTTTCATCCAGTCGGGAACATTGGTGACCGCAGAAACGTCATTGACGAAGATCATTGCGAGGATGGTGAAACCGCGGACGGCATCAAGCGAAAGGATGCGATCAGAAAATCGGCCGGTGTCTGGCGAACGGAGTTGATTGGATACGGCCAATGGGGCGGTGGACAAGGGATGACCTTTCCTGAAGGTGGATGAAAACACAATCCGGCCCCTCCTGACGGTTCCGCGCCGGCGCGCTGCGGGGCACCCCTGCTCTGCCACTTGATCCCATGTGCGCTTTGTGCGATGACTATTTTAATATGAACAAACTGGCCTGATAAGCATTATCTTGGGCAACGTGAGAAATGGGTGAATTGTCTCGAGAGATCGGCTTTGCGAGCGCGGCAGATAATGGCCACGCAGCAAGGCGGACTGCGTGATATGTGAGAAGCGAATCTATTTGATGGTTAGACCACCGCGTCGTCAGCGATTTCGACACCGGAGCGTTTGAGCAGGTCGATGAACATGCCGGTGAAGACGAAGTTGTGGTCGGGAAATTCGAGGCCGGCCATATTGTGATCAATGTGGCTGAACATGAGGCTAATCTCACCTATGGTTTTAGCATCACCCGTTGCGGGGTCGAGCAGTTCGACGGTGCCTTTGGTAGACGCCCCGGACTTGCCGAAGTTCTCCATGTGGGCAGTATAACGGATGGTGTAACCGGGGGTGACGGGTTTGGTAAAGGTGGCCTTGGTGATCTTGGCGAGCAGGACTTTTTCTTTGAAGTCCGCAGCATGTCCGACCATGATACCGGCGGTCTGAGCCATGCCTTCGATAATGAGCGTATTGGGTAGGATCGGCATTGCGGAGTGATCAGCGGTTGCTTCAAAATGATCGTGCAACACCTCTTCGGCAGCGCTCACGTTCTTGATCGTGACACACCTTTCACCTTTTTCGATCTCAACAATGCGGTCAATCCAGATCCATCGCATGGCTGGGTGAAGCCTTTAATTAAGAAGGTATTTTGAAACAGCAAACACAGGGCAGGAATGCACAAGATTCATGATGTAACTCATCATGAATCTTGCATCGTTGTGGCAAATAGGAATCAGGCAGCAAGCTTGCTCTCAACAAACTTCACAATCGCATCAACTGTGAAGACATTCGAGAAATCTTCTACGTTGCGACTCGCATCAAACTCGTCGAGATTTGCATGTGGGAGACGTTCACGAAGCGTGGCCATACCTGCATCGGTAACCTTACCATCTTGCACATATTGCGGATCGTTGAGCACACTATCCGGAAACAGCTCGCTCTGATCGATTTTGATGCTGAACGCTTTTTCAAGGCGGAAGACGATGTCGAGGAAGTCGATTGATTCTGCACCGAGATCGCCGACAAGCGTGGCTTCGGAAGTCACTTCATCTTCATCTACGCCGAGCGCGTCTTCGAGCACTTCCTGTACTTTTTCGAAAATTTCGTCCTGTGTCATGAGGTATGTCTCCACTAGGTCCACCCGCGGAAGGCGGTTTGTTTTCAGGCCTGCGCGAGCTCTGTGAGCTTAAAGCGTCCTTTGACGGCGACCTGTCCATCGACGGTGCCGACGCCTGTAAAATCAAAGGTATTGTCTTCTCGGCCTTTGAGGTCCACTTTGACTTCAAGTGTCTGACCCGGCCGAACCATATTGCCATACTTTATATTCCGCACTTCGGTCACGATCAGGGGCATACGCGGGGGCTGATCCTGACCTTGAGCTAGCGTGCGTGCGGCCTGCACAAGTGTCTCGAGCATCATCACGCCGGGCAGAACTGGGAAACCCGGGAAGTGATCTCCAAGGTACTCCTCTGCACTAGTGACGGCTTTCGCAGCCTGTATCGTCGAGCTGTCTTGGTCGATCACACGATCGATGAGTGTAAATCGCAAGGCCTTATCCCTATTATCGCATGTTTCAGCGGGTTTTTGTAAGTCAGCGAGTTTATCCACACCCCGAGGAACACGCAACATTGCCGGGGATACGATATTATGTCTCTCATGAGTGGCAGAATGATTATCGAACAAGTTCAGGGTCTGACGAACTCCTTCGAGCAGCAATTTGGCCGCAAGCCAACACACGCTGCAATTGCACCAGGACGTGTTAACCTTATAGGGGAACATACTGATTACAACGATGGATTCGTGCTTCCTATGGCCATAGAACGGCATACGATCGTGCTGGCAGCCAAACGGGACGATAGCGAGGCCCACGTAAAATCCACTGCATTTGATGATGTGGCGGTTTTTGCGGTTGAGCCGAGCTTGGGCAAAGGAGAGCCGAGCTGGTCAAATTACATCCGCGGTGCGGTGGCCTACAGTCTGGAAAAAGGTGTGAATCCTGGCGGGTTTGATGCGCTGCTCGAATCCACGGTTCCGGCAGGCGGCGGGTTGTCTTCGTCAGCCTCGCTGGAAGTCGCTACGGCAACCCTCTGCGAAGTGCTTGCTGACAAGAAACTTGACCCTGTTGAAAAAGCATTGCTGTGTCAAAAAGCGGAGCATAATTTTGCCGGGTGCCCATGCGGCATTATGGACCAATTCATCTCGGCACTGGGACATGAAGGAGCTGCACTCCTGATTGATTGCCGAAGCTATGAAACGCGGCAAGTCAAATTAGACGACCCGTCTGTGTCGATCCTGATCATCAACTCGAACAAATCCCACGAACTCACCGGCGGTGAATACGCTGAAAGACGAGCACAGTGCGAAGCGGGTGCCACAGCACTGGGCGTAAAAGCGCTTCGCGATGCGACGATTGAACAATTGGTCGCTGCGAAGGACGGGCTGGATGACCTTACCTTCCGTCGAGCACACCATGTCATTACGGAAATTGATCGCACAGTGAAAGCGGCTGATGCATTTGATACAGGTGATTACAACACGGTAGGCGAATTGATGTTTGCGTCGCATGAGTCACTTTCAAACGACTTCCAGGTGAGCACGCCGGAGCTTGATCTGCTGGTGGAATTGGCTAAACCGCTGGCAAAAGAAGGCAAACTGTACGGATCACGTATGACCGGCGGCGGATTCGGCGGATGCACCGTTACATTGGTTAAAACTGCACATGCAGAGGAAGTGCAAAAGGCGATCACTGAAGTATATGAAGCAAAACTAGGCATTAAGCCGTCAGCCTTCATCACTAAATCTGCTGCAGGAGCGCGTGAGTTAAAACTGCCAACACAGTCTGCTAACTGAATAAGTTGCTACTCCACACATACGAATCTCGTATTACTAGCTTGAAGCATTATGCTCAAGCTGGTTGTTTGTTGTGTGATCACCAGTTCGTTTCCAACTGATCATTGCGATATAATCCTCTAGCTTGTGGGTCACTGTTACATAAGTTTTTTGCTCACCATGTTTTTGCATTGAAAGCAGCACGAAATGAGCCAAGATTCCATTTGTTATTTGAGCGGTAAGTATCTACCAAAATCACAAGCCACACTGCCGGTAGAAGAGCGAGGGTTGCTCTTTGCGGAGGGCGTTTATGAGGTTGTTCGTACTTATGCGGGGCAACTGTATGAGATGCAACCGCACCTTGATCGTCTTCAACGATCATTAAATAAGACAGGGATGACTGCACCGAAAGATTTGGATCAACTTACCGCTATTTCCGAAAAGCTGGTTGCGGAAAACAACCTGCCGGAATCGCTAGTGTATATTCAAATCACTCGCGGAGCGGGGCCACGTACCGTGCGAAGCTACGAAGGATTAGTCCCCAACACACTGGTCGTAGTATATCCAACAACTACTTTTGATGAAGCCGCAGACATGCCAAGCAAGACACTGGCACTCGTTCCAGATATCCGCTGGCATATGTGCGATACAAAGACCATCATGCTCATGCCAAACATCGCAGCAGGCAACCAGGCAACTGCCCTTGGTGCAGATGACGCCCTGATGCACCGAAACAAAATCGTGACAGAAGGTACCGCTGCCAATGCCTTCGCAATTAAAAACGGTGAGCTTTTCACCCACCCGGCAGACAATCACATTTTGCACGGCATCACGCGAGCAACCGTCATCAGACTTGCCCGTGAGAACGGCTTTACCGTCAACGAAACCGCACTCACCACCGAACAATTTCTCGACGCAGATGAAGTCTTCCTGTCGGGCACAACAACACATGTGACCGCAGTTACCAAGATTGACGGACAGAACGTCGGCGCTTATACCGAAAACTGTGCCCTTGCAGACGTTTATCCGATTGCACAAAAGCTTCATGAGTTTTTTGTGTCTCGGATTGGCTCATTGATAGGCTCACCACAAACCGCTTAAGCAACGTATGGATATAAATAAAAGAACCCTCGCTATATTATATAGTGTAGGGATCTTTTTTTATATATTCTGAACGTTCTTAAAAGATGAATTGCAGCTGCGTACGGAATGAAAGAAGCTGATTCTTTGAAAAATCATCCCCAGCCGCAGCACCAAGCCCAAGTGCACCGCTGAATGGTGCACAACCAAAAGGGTTGTTTGTAGGAACCGTACCATCAAAAAAATAAACTGCGTCACATGTCAGTTTGAGATTATGCTTCTTGAAGAAATAGTTGGCACCAACAGTAACACCCTGCATATCGTTTTCGTCAATGGTGTTCTGCTTAAACCACTCATAGCGAACAAAAGGTTGAAACTTATTGGTGATATTATAAGCAGATTGCAACTCAAGGCCGAAAGAATCGAGTTGTTTCTTGTCCTGATAGAGTGTATGCGAACCAGTAAAAGCCGCCGAAGTCATAAAACCACTATTTTTATAGAGTACATCAGCTGTCCACGCGAGATAATCCAAATCGTCCGGGATATCGACATCCGCTTGGAAGCCTGTCATATAATTGATCGCCACACCAATGAATGCTGCAGGTTTTTCATCTCTCCAAGCAACGTAGCCACCGCTTTGCTTCCACTCGCCATCAAGTTTTAGATCTGCACGGCTAGTGATGACGAGATCAAAAACATTCTTGCCAAAATCGGCATAGTCCATTGGGTATTTTTGATATTGGCCGTTACTGACAGCAGCAGAGAACTTCCATTGATCGCTTGGCTTATAGTAAGTTTGAACCCCAGTGGAAGCGTCGAGCGTGAAATATTCGGTGATTGAGGAACGAGCTACAGCAAGTTGTCGGGTGAGGCTAGTGAGTTCACCTCGGAGGAATGGCAACGGCCACTGACCTGCGAGCAAAGTGAGCTGATCATTGAACTCATATTTGAGATAGGCAAGCTCGAGTGCAGTGTTCCCATCATACGGATGCGTGCCGAAATCAAAACGAAATTTTAGCTTGGGGTCAAAAGCGTGGCCTATGAAGCAGATCCTTGCGCGACGGAACTGAAACTCATCGATGATTGATTCCCCGATGGTGCTAGGCCGATTATCCATCTGACTGTAGTAGTATCGGAATTGAAATTGCGCGTTAAAGTTCAACTTGAATTGGTTGTCTGATGAAGCGATGAAAAACTTGCCGTCTTTGCAACCGGCCATCACTGGGTCACTTAGTAACGAATCTCGAGTAGCCGCATCATTGAAAATCTCGCGCATCAAATCTTTGACCGCCTTCACTTGTCTGTCTGTCAAACTATCGCCGCCATGCTGTCTTTCCAATTGAGAGATGCGACTATTGATTTGTGCAATTTCATTTTTAAGGGCAATACTCTCTTCTGCGTTGACCGTTTGAGTGAACAAAAATGAAACAATGCTAAAAACCAAGACGGTAACAAATGATCTAAACAACTGCTGCACTCCTTTAAAACTACTTGATCTAAGCCAGAGATGAATCCGTTCCTATGGCAAACAGATATTTTAAGATAATTTAGTCTTTTTTTCTTGCCCTATAACCCGCCTAACCTAAGTTGTTGTCTTAAATTTATTTATACGACATGCGACAATGGGGCTAATACCTTAGGTGTGTATACATTTCAGTGCCTCTCCGTCACAATCTACCCGGCGGATATAATGCATAAAGTGTTAAAACTTTATTGATTTACATGCATCAAAGAGACCCTGAAAGGCTGTATGGAATCACGTCAAGGACAGTTACTGATTAGTTCAACCGATCTGCTTGATCCGAATTTTCATCAGACGGTAACACTGATTGTGCAGCATAATGAAGATGGCGCATTGGGCTTAACGCTAAATCGGCCACTTGAGATTTCGTTCAGCGAAGCATGGGTTAAAGTATCGGAGTCGCCGTGCGAGTATAGCGGAGCTTTGTTGCTAGGTGGACCATGCGAAGGGCCGGTGATGTTGCTGCATAGCAATATTAGTTATGCTCAATTGACCGTGATGGAAGGATTATATTTTTGTACAGAGCAAGAAGATGTGCGGTGGTTGGTAGAGCATGTGCCGGAGAATATCCGGTGCTTTGCGGGATATGCAGGTTGGGGACCAATGCAGCTAGAAGATGAGCTAGAACTAGGCTCATGGATGACAACTGATGCAACACCAGAACTTGTGTTTGATGATGATCCGTCTAATCAGTGGATAGAAATTTTGAAAACAATCAATCCCACACAAGCACAAATGATTCAAAACCCGAACATTGTGCCGAACGATCCAAGTATGAACTGATACATCGGATAGATCTCCAAAAACTTCCCTCGCCTGCCCTCAAATCACATCTGGATGTATACAGATGACCATGAATATAGCTAAGCTATAAAATTTCTTCATTTAAAAGGGCTTGAGTTCTTCCTTTTGCAGTGTACATCATCATTGTTGCAAAAATTTAATAGCCGCTTCAAAGACTGGATCGGCATCTTTGAAATCCTTGAGTTTGGTTTCGATCAAAACATCAGGCTGAATACCAATGCCTTCAAAAACAACCCCTTCGAGAGTCATCGCTTGCCATGAAGGAAGAGAAACTTGAATACCATCAATGATTTGATGTCGATGTGGATTGCCGGAGGAACCGCGGGATGGCGTGCCAATGAGTGTCGCATTGGGAGCTTGCTTCATCATGAGCAGTAGCGCTTCGCAGGAGCTCATGCAACGGTTGCCCATAAGAACGGCGATATTACCTGTGTATGATGGGCCAAGGTCGTTCTGGTTAAAGTATCGGGTTCGGACGGGAGAGAAACCAGTATCAGAAGTAGGATCCACAGTGATGTGTTTGGCATAGGCGGCTTGTCCCTTGATGAAGCAACCTGCGATCTTACGCGCAAGCTGTTCGTCCCCACCACTGTTGGTACGGAGATCAAGGATGATCGCGTGGCTATCCTTGACTTCATTGAGTGCTTCAAAGAAGTGTTTTTCAAGTTGCCCGGTGTTACCGGAAAGCGTAGAGACAAGGATGTAGCCTATATTATCAGAGGTTTTAGCGGAAATAATATGTTTTCCATGGGATTGATTACGGCTCATTGATTTGAGGACTGCTTGGATGTTGGCATTGCCTTCAGTGGAGCTGATGTAGGTACCGGAAGATTCGCCGTCAAGAACGATACCGAGATGAGGGTCCTGTGCGTGCGCAAGAAGCCATTGCATTTTAGCAACGAGTAGTTCAGCAGTACGAGGTGCAGTTGCCTTGGTGGCCATGGATTCACATATATTTTGCCAATCGAAGTTTTGGCGATCCTGGTAAGCATATTTCGTGGTAAGCAGTTCACCGAGTTTGCGCCATGCTTGTTTTTGTTCGATTGCGGAGACGATCCTCATAGAGCCGATGGCGATATAGTGTTCGTCAACTTCTTGCTCGTTAAACCCACGGGTTTTGAAAGTAACACGGCGCCATTTCACAGGGTTGCCATACCTGCTTTTGAAGTTCTTGTGTGATGGGCTATTGATACCAAAACGGTATTCATGATTCGGTTTGAGCTTCACGGGGATCACGATGGTTTTGCTGTCTTTCCACTGGATTTTATTGATGATCTCAGGGAAGGATTCACCACCGCCGGTAATGGATCGACCGCCGGACATGGGCTGATCAAACGTAATGGTGATGGCCTTGAGGTTTGGATCGACGCCGAGCGATCCGTCTTTGGGTGTGATCGAAACGACCTTGGGCGGTGTGGCTGGCATGACGTTGGCGTCTTCACCGGGCTTGGCCTTGCGGGTTTTGAATGAAACGCGGATCGGATCGACGGAGACGCCGTTCTTGCCACGAAAGTTTCGGTGCGAGGGGCTGTTAATGCCGAAGTAATATTGATGGTCGGCAAAGAGCTTGACCTTGGCAACAAAGGTTTTGTTGTCACGCCAATAGATCTTTGTGACTTCGGGGAATGTCTTGCCACCACCAGTCATGGATCGGCCACCGCTCATGGGTTGGTCAAATTTCACAACAATCTCAGCAAGATTGGGATCGACATCAGTTGCCCCGTTCTTTGGTGTGATTGAAATGACCTTGGGCACATTGGGCGTGGCTTGTACTGCAGTTGTTCCGTTTGATTTATTGGTACGAAATCTCACCCACAGCGACTTGGCTGGCTCGCCTTGCAGATTGCGAAACGTGTTGTATTGCTTGTAGTTAATCGCAAAGCGATATGACTTTTCGGGCACGAGCTTGACGTGGAAGATGAAGGTTTTGTCATCCTTCCATGAGCCCCTCTCGCCGCTGCCGGGAAAGTTGCCGCCAACCTTCACGATTGCAAACCCCTTCTGCATCGGCTGATCAAACGTGATCTCGATCTGCTTCAGGTCAGAGTCTACATTTTTCGAGCCGTTCTTGATGGATAGCTCCGCAACCTTGGGCGGGGTGGCTTGTGCGAAACTGATGAGCAGACAAAACGAGAGAAGAAACAGTACCTGATTTCGCAACATGTCGTTCTCCGGAGGCTGACGTGCCAAAGTACTAAAAATGAACCACATCAACATCAGACTGCTATGACTAAGACGCAGACCATCACATTTTGTTTCACAGTGCATGAAAAAACCCCCGACTAAAACAGCCGGGGGTTGGGGGGATCAATGATTGCAAACTAACAGTTGGCCGGTGGCTTCACTTCCGGGGGTTAGTTCTTTTTCTTGTTGTCTTCGCCGAGCATCTGAGCAACGAGGCGAGACTCGCCAACAGTGGTCTTGATTTGGTCTGGGACCACAGCACCGGCGGCTTCAGCGAGTGCAGCTGCCACTTCGAGCTCCTCCTCTTGTGACAATTCCTGCTGTGATGGTGGCTCTGCGAGCTTTACCACATCCAGTGAGGTGTACTTGGTGAAACCAGTACCGACAGGGATAAGGTGGCCGAGCAGGACGTTTTCCTTGAGCCCGACGAGCGTGTCATGCTTGCCGGCAAGTGCGGCTTCGGTGAGCACCTTGGTGGTTTCCTGGAAGGACGCACCGGAGAGGAAAGACTCGGACTGGAGCGACGCCTTGGTGATGCCGAGGAGCAGGGTCTGGCCGGAGGACGGACGACACTTGGTCGATGTCGCGGGCTCTTTGCCATCGGCTTCAAGCTCAGCGTTGATCTCCTTGAGTTCTTCCTTGCTGACCTTGGTCCCGACTTGATGGTTGCAGTCGCCGGGGTCTTTGATCTTGACGTGGGTGGTGACAACATTGTTCTCGCTGCGGAAGCGGTGCTTGTCGACCACTTCGTTGGGCAGGAGATCGGTGTCACCGGGGTTGTCGACGCGAATCTTACGGAGCATCTGAGACACGATGATCTCAATGTGTTTGTCGTCGATAGGCACGCCCTGAGCACGGTACACGTTCTGGACTTCGTCGATGAGGTAAGCGAAGAGTGCTTCTTCACCCTTAACCCGAAGGATATCCTGTGGGATCAGTGGACCATCAATCAATGGATCACCGGCTTCGATGTAGTCACCGGTGTGGACGAGCATATGCTTGTCCTGCGGAACGTGATGTTCGTGTTCAAGATCGCCAGAGCGAACGATGACCGTCATCTTACCGCGACGGCGATCAGAACGAAGCTCAACCGTACCGGACATTTCAGCCATGACGGCTGCTTCCTTCGGCTTACGCGCTTCAAAGATCTCGGTCACCCGTGGCAGACCACCAACGATGTCAGCAGAACCGGTAGCTTCACGTGGCTGACGCGCGAGCATCTGGCCAGCGGTCACAGCATCGCCCTCCTTGACGTCGATACGCGCCTTCGCAGGCAGGTAATGGAAGTCGAGGATCTTACCGTCGGTGTCTTCGATGACGATACGCGGGTGCATTTCGCCCTTATGCTCAATGACGACCAACTGCTCTTCGCCTTCGCTACCCGGTGCCTTTTCAGGACGCACGGTTTCGCCAATGACTATATCTTCAAAGCGAATCACACCCTGTTTCTCTGCGAGAATCACAGTACGGTGTGGGTCCCACTTGACCAGTACTTGGCCACGTTTGACTTCATCGCCTTCACGAACCTGAATGTATGAACCGTATTGGACTTTGAACTTCTCAAGTTCACGGTTCTTGTCGTCAACGACGATCACTTCACCGTTGCGCTTAAGAGCGACGAGACATGGGTTGCCATCATCATCTTGTGATTCAACAGCGTTCGCATCACGAATGACAATCTTACCCGGCGTCGATGCGACAAAGCTGTTGTCGATCGTTGCCGTAGTCGCGACACCTCCGGTATGGAAAGTACGCATAGTGAGCTGCGTGCCCGGTTCACCAATGGACTGTGCTGCGATGATGCCGACGGCGAGGCCCTCTTCGACCTGACGGCCTGTTGAGAGGTCGCGGCCGTAGCAGTTACCACAGATACCTTGCGGCGCGTCACAAGTTAGCGGCGAACGAACCATCACGGATTCGATGCCGAGTGCTTCGATAGCACGTGCGGCGTCTTCAGTGATGACTTCATTTTCTTCCACGATCAGTTGATCGGTGATCATGTTGCGAATGGTTTCGCGGGCGGTGCGGCCAACAATCTGCTGTGAAAGGTGAATGTCGATTTCTTCACCCTTGTAGATCGCTTTCTTGGTCACGCCCTTCTTGGAGCCGCAGTCACGGTCAACGATGAAGACGTTTTGTGCAACGTCTGCAAGCTTACGTGTGAGGTAGCCGGAGTCCGCGGTCTTAAGCGCGGTGTCGGCCAAGCCCTTACGAGCACCGTGTGTTGAGGAGAAGTACTCGAGGACGGAAAGACCTTCACGAGCATTCGCCTTAATCGGCGTCTCAATAATCTCACCAGAAGGCTTGGACATTAGGCCACGCATACCTGCGAGCTGCTGAACCTGTGAAACGTTACCACGAGCACCAGAAGCGTCCTTCGACATGACGTACACGGGATTGGTGTAGATCTTACCTTCGGTGCCGTCAGCGGGAACCATGTTCCCTTCTTCGTCACGACGGTCGTTGCGGAGTTCCTTAAGAAGTTCCTTGGTAACCGCTTCACGACAGTGCGTCCAAAGGTCAAGGAGCTGGTTGTAGCGTTCACGCTCGGTAATCGCACCGGCCATGAATGCCTTCTCGACACGATCAACCTTCTTCTGCGTCTTGTCGATGAGCTCTTTCTTCTTCGCTGGGATACGCAGGTCAGTCAAACCGAACGACAAACCGGAAGTCGTCGAGTGTTTAAACCCGAGGTTCTTCATGTTGTCGAGCAGATCAATCGTCGCAGGACGACCGGACACGGCATACGTATCATCAATCACACGGCTACAGCCCTTGGAACCTAATGCACAGTTGTAGAAGTTCATGCCTTCATGAAGAATCTCGTTGAAGAACAAACGACCAACTGTCGTCACAATTCGGTGATTCTTCGGGAATGGCTCTGGCTGTTCCTTCTGATCTGGAACAATGCTGCCCCAGCGACCTTCTGGAATACGCACCATAATCCAGTCATGCATCTTGATCTTGCCGAGATCGTATTGAAGGATCGCTTCATGCGGATCGCTGAACTTCGGCATCGTTTCTTCGTTGGGTTCTTCACCGCCGTGCTTCATGGTGAGGTAGTATGCACCAAGAAGGATGTCCTGCGAAGGCGAGATAATTGGATTGCCGTTTGCAGGTGAGAAAATGTTGTGCGGTGAGAGCATGAGCAGTGAAGCTTCAGCTTGTGCTTCCACAGAAAGCGGCAGGTGAACCGCCATCTGGTCACCATCGAAGTCAGCGTTAAAACCGGTACACACCAGTGGGTGCACGCGGATCGCGTTACCTTCAACAAGCACCGGCTCAAAAGCTTGAATACCCATACGGTGAAGCGTCGGAGCACGGTTCAAAAGCACCGGATGCTCGTGAATCACTTCTTCAAGAATATCCCAGACCTCTGGATCGCGGCGTTCAAGCATCTTCTTCGCAGACTTGATCGTGTCGACCAGACCGTGCTCTTTGAGCTTGCGAATAATGAACGGCTGATAAAGTTCGAGCGCAATCTTCTTAGGCAGACCACACTGATGTAGTTTGAGTGATGGACCAACCACAATCACTGAACGAGCAGAGTAGTCAACACGCTTACCGAGAAGGTTCTCACGGAAGCGCCCCTGCTTACCCTTAATCATGTCGGTCAAAGACTTGAGCGGACGGCTCGAAGACCCGAGCACTGGACGGCGGCAGCGGCCGTTATCAAACAGTGCATCAACCGACTGCTGCAACATACGCTTTTCGTTACGAATAATAACTTCCGGCGCGTTCAGGTCGATCAGCTTCTTCAAACGGTTGTTACGGTTGATGATGCGGCGATACAGATCGTTAAGGTCTGAGGTCGCAAAATTACCGCTTTCAAGCAGCACCAAAGGACGCAGGTCTGGCGGAATGACGGGAACGACATCCATGACCATCCAAGTTGGATCGTTTTCGCTGAATCGAATCTGCTCAACAATCTTCAATCGCTTCGAAAGATCTTTGATCTTCTGCTTCGACTTGGTGTTACCAAGGTCCATGCGGAGTTCTGCAGCGACAGCGTGCAGATCCATACGATTGAGCAGTTCTTTGACCGCCTCGGCACCCATCATGGCTTGGAAGCCGGCGCCGTAGGAGTCGTATGCTTGACGGTATTCTTCTTCAGTAAGGACCTGTTGTGGCTTGAGGGGCGTGTCGCCGGGGTCGGTTACAACATAATCTTGGAAGTAAACGACCTTCTCAATGTCGCTGGTCTTCATCCCAAGCAAGTTGCCCAAGTGCGATGGAATCGCTTTGAAGAACCAGATGTGGACGATAGGTGCAGCAAGGTTGATGTGGCCCATACGCTTACGGCGTACACGGCTGTGAGTCACCTTTACACCACAACGGTCGCAGATGATACCTTTGAACTTGGTGCCTTTGTACTTGCCACACGCGCACTCGTAGTCGCGTTCGGGGCCAAAGATGCGTTCGCAGAACAGGCCGTCCTTTTCAGGACGGTAGGTGCGGTAGTTGATTGTCTCAGGCTTCTTCACTTCGCCAAAGGACCACGAACGGATATCGTTCGGGCTGGCGAGGGTGATTTTCACCGAGGCATAATCATTCACGCGGTCGTAGGTCATATCAGCCATATCAGAAAACACTCCAGTTTTGAGCGTCTATTTTTTATCAGTTACATACAACACAGTGAGAAACTCTGGCGGAGAACGATCTAATCGTTGATTAGAAGATGGAGCCGCCTTCGAGTTCGACCTTTTCGAGCCCGATGTTCAAGCCGAGACCCTTCACTTCGTTGCACAGCACATCGAAAGCCACCGGCATGCCGGCTTCGAGTTTGTTGGTGCCCTTGACCATGGATTCGTAAATCTTGGTGCGGCCTTCAACATCGTCGGACTTCACGGTGAGCAATTCTTGGAGGATGTACGCAGCGCCATAAGCTTCCAGCGCCCAAACTTCCATCTCGCCGAATCGCTGACCGCCAGTACGAGCTTTACCACCGAGCGGTTGCTGAGTGATGAGTGAGTACGGGCCGGTTGCACGTGCGTGAATCTTGTCATCAACCAAGTGATGTAGTTTCAGCAAGTACATATGACCGACAGTGGTCTTCTCGTCAAACGGCTCGCCGGTGCGGCCATCGAAAAGTTGAATCTTGCCATCAAGCGGCATCTTGGCGAGGATTTCACGGTCACCGGGGGCGCCACCTTCAGCAGCGGTGCTTGTCCAGCGGTCGTCGCAGTACTGATTGGCCTCGCTGATGACGTCCCAGATTTCCTGTTCGGTCGCACCATCGAAGACGGGTGTTTTTGCTTGGAAACCAAGCACGCCACATGCCCAACCGAGGTGGGTCTCGAGGATCTGTCCGACGTTCATACGTGAAGGCACGCCGAGTGGATTAAGCAAGATGTCGACTGGGGTGCCGTCGTCCATGAAGGGCATGTCTTCGATCGGCACGATACGGGCGATCACACCCTTGTTACCGTGACGGCCAGCCATCTTGTCACCGACGGAGAGCGGTCGTTTGGTGGCGATGTAGATCTTCACCATTTCAAGCACGCCTGAAGGCAATTCATCGCCGCGTTTCATGTGAGCAAGGCGACGTTGCTTCTCTTTTTCGATTGCTTGAATACGTGGCCAGAAAGCTTTGTGGATTTTCTTGGCTTCTTCCTGAACTTCCTTGTTACCCTTGATCCATTTGATGTCAAAGGATTCGATCTGTTCAAGGATAATTTCGGAGATGTCCGACGCGGCAACCTTCTGACGGGTCGACGGGTCGATCATCGGCGTGCCGGTGGTTTCATTAATCTTTTCAACCATCTGGCGGAAAAGTTCGGCGGCTCGCTCGTCCATGTGCATCTCATATTCACGCATTTCGCGTTTGAGTTGCTTCTTCTGATCATCATTGAGGTGCATACGACGTGAGAAACGGTTTGCACCGATGACGATACCTTCGGTACCCGCGGGTACTTCGAGCGAATCGTTCTTCACATCTTCACCGGCACGGCCAAAGATGGCGTGCAGGAGTTTTTCTTCTGGGGTGAGTTCGCTCTTGCTCTTCGGCGAAACTTTACCGACAAGAATGTCGCCAGGCCGCACGTGTGAGCCGATACGGATAATGCCTTGCTCATCGAGACGTGAGAGTTGTTTTTCGCTCACGTTGGGGATGTCGCAGGTAAACTCTTCACGGCCAAGCTTTGTCTCACGGATTTCCACGTCGAACTCGTCGATGTGGATGGAGGTGAAAACATCGTCTTTGACGAGGCGTTCGCTGATAACGATCGCATCCTCAAAGTTGTAGCCATCGAAGGTATTGAAGGCGACCAGACAGTTTTTGCCGAGGGCAAGCTCACCCTGCTGGGTCGCAGCACCGTCGGCCATAATCTGGCCTTCTTCGACATAGTCGCCGAGACGGACAATGGGCTTCTGGTTCAAACATGTACGTTCGTTAAGGCCAACAAACTTGCGGAGGTCGTACTCATCCGCGTTGTCAATGATGATGGTTTTCGCATCAACATAGGTAACGGTGCCGGCATTCTTCGCACGGATCAACATGCCGGAGTACTTCGGAATTTCCTTTTCCATACCCGTGGCAACGCAAGGTGCTTGTGTACGGATCAGCGGGACGGCCTGACGTTGCATGTTGGAACCCATGAGGGCGCGGTTTGCATCGTCGTGCTCAAGGAATGGAATGAGTGCTGCGGAAACACCAACGATCTGCTTGGGCGAAACGTCGAGGTAGTTCAGTTCCTTGGAAGTGACCTGCGCGACTTCACCGTCAACACGAGCAAGAATGTTACCATCCACAAGCTTGCCATCGGGCTTGATCGCATCGGTGGGCCCAAGCGTCGCTTTCATTTCTTCGTCGGCTCGGAGGTACTCGATACCTGCTTCGCCTTCGACAACCTTCCCCTTCTCACACTTACGGTAAGGCGTGAGGAGGAAGCCGTACTCATCAACGCGGCTGTAGAGACCAAGCGAACAGATGAGGCCGATGTTCGTGCCTTCAGGTGTTTCAATCGGGCACACACGGCCGTAGTGTGAGATGTGAACGTCGCGGACTTCGAAGCCGGCACGCTTACGGTTCAAACCGCCGGGGCCAAGCGCTGAAAGACGACGTTCATGGGTCAACTGCGAAAGTGGGTTGGTCTGGTCGACGACCTGTGACAACTCACCACGACCAAAGAAGTGGTCGATAGCGCTGCTGATTGATTTACTGTTGATCAGATCCGCAATCTTGGAAAGCTCGTCCGGATCTTTCACGGACATACGTTCCTGCACGGTACGGCGGAGCTTCAGGAAGCCCTTGCGCATTTCTTCGACAGCAAGTTCATCGAGGGTACGCAGACGGCGGTTCCCGAGGTGGTCGATGTCGTCGATGTGTGCTTTGTTGCGGTTGCTGCGGAGATCCAGCATGTATTTGATGACTTCGAGGAAGTCGTCGCCGCGGATCTGCATGATGTCTTCATCAACCTCAAGATTAAACTTGCGGTTGATACGGAAACGACCGACCTTACCGAGACGGTAGCGGTTGTCGTCGAGGAATTTTTCTGCGAAGAGCTGCTGCGCCTTGTCGACCTGCGGTGGGTTGCCGGGACGAAGACGTGCATACAAAGCGAGCAAAGCCGCTTCGTGCTCGGAGACCTGAAGGCCTTCGAGTTGCATCTGTTTTTCTTCAGCGATGGTGTTGAGGATGAGCATGTCACTGGCATTGGTGACAACGTCGATCTTCTTGAGAGAAGAACCGATGATGCGCTCAACGTTTTCGCCGACCTGCCCGCAGGTGGGGAGGATCTCTTCGCCGGTCTCGGTGTCGATGACCGGAGCCGCGACGTAGTGGTCGGGCTTAAGGTCGGTGACCTTGATGGTTTCGACATTGTAGAAGAGACGAAGAAGCGAATCGGTGGTCGCATATTTCTCATCCAGCGCACGCAAGAACGTGGTGGCTGGGATCTTGGTGGACTGGTCGATCCTCATGGTGAGGACGTCTTTCTTGGTCACTTCCAGCTCTATCCACGAGCCACGCTCGGGGATGATACGAGCGGAGTGCAGTGGGCGGTCAGCCTCTGCGGAAGCGATAGAGAAGTCCACACCGGGTGATCGGTGGAGTTGGTTCACAATGACGCGTTCTGCACCATTAATGATGAACTCGCCACCGCCCATGAGGACGGGGATTTCACCCAAATAAATTTCTTCTTCGGGAATCTCGGGGACGTCCTTACGGACTAGACGGACGCCAACGCGGAACGGCATGCCGAAGGTGAGCCGTAGCTCCCGACATTCATCCGCGGTATAGCGAGGCTCATCCAGCTTGTAATATAAATATTCAAGCTGCATGTTCCCGTCATACGAGACAATGGGAAACACCTCATTGAGAAGTGATTCCAGGCCAATGGTTTTATCGCGCTCGTCATGCTCACCACCCTCTTGTAAGAAACGCGCATAAGCTGCTTGCTGCACGCGTACAAGATTAGGGATTGGGAGAGCATCACCGCGCTTGGAGTAATCGCGCACAGAGTTAAGCTGCATCGATGTCCTCTGGGAAAGGGATCTCTAAGTTCATACGTGACAGGGTTTTACAGCCCCGATCCGTACCGTTTCCACGCCGCGAACGAAACAGTATATAGGATGCTTCACATGCCTACAAGCCCGACAGACATCGCCTTCCCAAAATTTGCGATTTTGGTCCGGTTTTTGCCTGTAGTGGCTGACGCTTCGCTCAATTATCTTTCATGTTGTATATTTTCCACCCCTTTTTCACAAGTCTGCCATCTTTATCAAACGATTTATCCACCGACTTCCAACATCGGCCGCCGTTGCTTCTCCACCCCAGGTTTTCATGGATCACGCTATACAAGACGCCTTCCCCGGGCCACTAGGGTTTACCCGAAATCCCGTTTTTGTAAACTTGAGATCTTATCTTCCGAAGCTATCGCAACCGATCATGAGTCAAGGCCAAGCATCACAGTCATCGAAATAAGCCGGATCTTTGGATGAGGTATCGGGGCTGGGGCGATGTTTACGGGGACAGCTGTGCATCTGACTCATTTCGTAACCTGCTTTGTGGCGTTATTCTCGATTGTGAACCCGATCGGGTGCTTACCAGTGTTTATTGCGTGCACAGAGCAGGACAAGAATCGGGTGCGGAATGTGATCGCAATCATGATGGGTGTGTTCATCATCCTCGGGCTGGGAGTTTTTTATCTGGCTGGAACGGCAATCCTATCATTTTTCGAAATTTCGCTTCCGGCGTTCCGAATTGCTGGCGGGATTGTGCTACTGCTAACCGGGGTCAAGATGCTCGGCGGGATGCACTCGGACATTACGCATAAAGCAGCCCCGATGGTGCGGCAATCCGCAATCAAACAGGCAACTTCACAGTTCCAATCAATTTTCATCCCACTGGTGTTTCCGATATTCGTCGGACCAGGCAGTATCTCAACAGCAATCATACTATCGTCGCAGTACCCAGCATCATGGGCAGTACGGTTCGGCGCACTCTCGGCGATTGTAGTAGTCGGGGTACTGACGATTGTGATCCTGCTAACCTCCGCAGGTTTTCAGCGCGTGCTTGGCAAGCTGGGTATGGAGATCTGCACACGGCTATTCGGACTGATCCTCGTCGCGATGGCGGTCCAGTTCATGCTCGTGGGCTTTGGCAATGTCACCGATCACCTAATCAATATGCATACGGCCACATCAAAATAGCCATGCACCCCTTGGTCACAAACTTAATTGCTATCGGTCCACAATCCTGAAACTACAGATCATCCCCACCCCTACCCCGATCAATCATCCTCATTTACGGCGGCAACCGATGATGAATCAAGCGGGGTCCAGCGACTATGTATCGATCTGTCTGTATAGGCAGGCTTGCACGGGACCCTGAACATGCCAAAAGATAAAGAAATAAGCCCGAGCGGCGACGATCAGCCAGAGATTTTTGAAGATCAATTTGAAGGAAAGATCTGGTACGTCATCGTGTTGGCATGCGTTGCAGCAATTGGCGGCTTCCTTTTTGGCTACGACTCAGGCGTGATCAACGGCACGGTGCAAGCGATTCAAAAAGCATTCGGCACCCATTCAACTGGTACTGGTTTTAATGTCGCATCCATTTTGATTGGATGCGCAATCGGTGCGTTGATTGCAGGTGGATGTGCTGATAAGTATGGCCGCAAGCCAACAATGCTGATAACTGCACTTGCGTTTCTAATCTCTGCACTTGGTTCAGGTGCTGCCAATAATTCGGTAGTGTTTTCAATTTCGAGAATTCTTGGCGGCTTTGCGGTTGGGGCCGCATCAGTGATCTCACCTGCGTATATCGCTGAGATCGCGCCAAAGCATATCCGCGGCGGACTTGGATCGTTGCAACAGCTCGCCATTGTGTTGGGCATCTTTATGGCGTTCTTATCTAATTATCTCATTGCAAAAGTAGCAGGTAATGCTGAACAACCGTGGTTGTTTGGTTATGAAGCCTGGCGATGGATGTTTTGGATGGAAGGCGTGCCATCGTTGGCATTCTTTGTTGGATCATTATTTATCCCAGAGTCACCACGACACCTTGTTGCGAAAGGTCATCATCAACGAGCTCATCTGATCTTCATGAAAACACGCGGCGGGAACGTACAAAAACTTATCAAGCAGATTACAAAATCGCTGCACGGCGACCGGCCACCACGATATGCGGACTTGATCAGCATAAAATCGGGACGGCTGTATCCGATCGTCGTCATTGGAATTGTGCTATCGTTCTTTCAACAATTTGTCGGCATCAATGTTGTGATTTATTACGGTGCATATCTTTGGGAAGCGGCCGGCTTCACAGAAGCACAAGCGCTGCAGACCAATCTTCTTTCGGGGGCAGTCAATGTATCCGCAACCATTGTGGCAATCTTATTGATTGACAAAATTGGACGAAAGCCATTGCTGGCAATCGGATCAGTAGGGATGTTTGTGAATTTGGCAATCCTGACCACAATCTTTTCATTAGCACATCTTGATGAACATGGACAATTGATGTTGTCACGAAATCAAGCGATTGTCGGTTTAACGGTGATTAATTTGTATGTGTTCTTCTTTGGTGTGTCGTGGGGGCCAGTGGTCTGGGTGCTGCTTGGCGAAATGTTCCCGAACAAGATACGCGCGGCAGCGATTGCAGTAGGCGCATCTGCGCAGTGGATAGCAAACTTCATCGTAACATTTACATTCCCACCATTACTGGCAGCAATTGGCTTGTCCGGCTCATACTCGCTGTACACAATCTTCTCGTTAGCATCGCTATTCTTCGTAGTTATCTGGGTGCGAGAAACCAAAGGCAAACAGCTCGAAGAGATGGAAATGTAGCAACAAGAAAGATCCGTGCCATCGATATTGATCCTTTATTCGCTGTGATCTCCGGGTGTACAATACTGAGATCAATTCTGTTCGAGGAGGATGGCATGAATGAACGCAAACTGCTAGACATCGCGATCAAGGAAGCAGAACTCGGCTTATCAGAAGGTGGGTTACCTATTGGTGCTGCGATCATGGATGCGCAGGGCGAGCTGGTTTCCAGCGGACACAATCTTATTCTCCAAACAAATGATCCGACTTCACATGCAGAAATGAATGCGGCTCGTCAAGCAGGGGTACGGGATGATTGGCAGACGTTGACGCTAGCTACAACACTTTCGCCGTGCTTGATGTGCAGTGGGCTAATCACGTTCTATCAGATCCCACGGATTGTGATTGGTGATGACACGACAGTGCCTGGCGCACAACATGCACTTGCCCAGCATGGTATCTTGTTTGAAGTTGTAGATGACCCAACGTGCAAAGCGCTATTACAAACGTGGATTGGAGAACATCCGAAAAAGTGGGCGAAGGTGGTTGGATACGAACACCCGGATAATTGATGTCAACGCGATGACTAGATGATTTGGATAAAGATACCAATCTGCTATGTTCATTTCGTACGGGGGTTACGTGCCGACAATTGAACGACGATATTTGGATTTGAAGATATCTCTGCGCCATTTGGTGCTGACATCGTCATAGATACGTGTGGCAAGACTATGAAAACCAGTGCGAAGCTGAGCAATACTCATGCCCTTGGGTTTAAAGAGGATGTCGAAGAGAGTGCATTTTTCCCACGCACTTTCTTCAAGCAGTCGTTCTTCGTGTTTGAGGCGTGTGTAAAGCGGCGTTCCGGGGAAAGGGGTCATGTAGGTAATCTGTACGTCATAAAGCTCAAGTTCACGAGCAAAGGCTTCAACGCGATCAAAGATATCAGGATCGTGACCATCAAGCCCGAGGACAAAACAGCCATTAACTCTGATGCCCGCGGATTGGATGCGCCTAACAGCATCTTTATACTTAGAAAACTGCTTGATTTTCCAATCCCCAACGAGTTCGAGGCCTGAAAGACCTGCTGGTTCGGGACTTTCCAAACCAATAAGAACTTGGGCACAACCACTAGCACGCATAAGGTGGAGTAATTCGTCATCCCATGCAACATTTAGATCTGTTTCAGTAAACCATTTCACACGACGTTTTTTGAGCTCAGGTAGAAACTGCTTCCAATATCGTCGATTGATGAAGCTATTATCGTCGGCAAACTCGATGAAAGGTCGCGGCCAAAGCTCACAGATACGATCGACCTCGGCGAGTACCTTTTCCATCGGCTTCTGCTTATATTTGTCCGTCAGCAAGATCGAACTCGCGCAGAACTCACATTTGAAGGGACAACCACGCGAGGTTTGCACAGTAATGCGATTGTATTTGTCAATGTCCAGCAACTCATATGCTGGCATTGGCGCATCTGAAAGATCGAATTCATAAGTTGCTTTGTACTTTGGTTTAAGATTCCCCTCGCGTGCATCACAAAGCATTTGTTGCCAGACTGGTTCACCTTCACCGACAATCACACTATCACAGTGCCGCAGCGCCTCATCTGGCAAAGCCGTTACATGTAAACCACCCATAACCACATGCTTTACTCCAACAACCTTCAATCGCATTGCGAGATCGTAAGCTTCTTTTGCTTGTGCGGTGAAAGTGCTAATGGCGACTAGATCCCAATCGCCCTGCCCGATCACAAAATCGTCAACCTGATCCACTTCGTGATAGGTCACATCGCACCAGTCGGGTGTCATGCCTGCGAGAGTAATAAGACCCAAGCTTGGAAGAGAGGCAACGGTTTCACTGCGTTCGACAAAACCGGGCAATGTTAGCCCAAGTGCGAGAAGTTCTTGGTCACAGGCGCGCACGCCACTCATAGCGATCAATCCGACTTTCATCTCTGGACCCTTTCCGGAAAACTGATGTACATACTAGCTGTGCGTTTCAAGTACAACCTTGATGATCATCCATATGGTTAAAGCACTGCCGATACTGACACCCGCTACAGGAATAGCGAATGCGTGACGAAGTTTTTGTTTCCACGCTGATAACAGACAGATCACAGGCATACCCACACCACCGATGAAGAAACCGATGCTGGCAATATCCGCTGCAAAACCATGAATGTTGTAGGTTTTAATGCAGAGAGCAAAGCCGATGTTGACGATCGCCATACCGATGAAGGCGATATGTCCGAGTCGAACCAGTCGACGACGCCAACTGTTGTAACCGCCCATGAAATCTTCCTTGGCAAAGAACATACCAACAATACCACCGACGAAAATACCAGCGAGCATCCATACCCATCCAAAGATGATGTTCAGATCGATGAGCATGTGTACCTCCTTTTTTGTGCGAGTGATGACGGAGCATAAACCACCAACACGAGTTTCTGATTCGTTATAACCCCATACGCCACATGTTGGCGAGCAGTTCATGATTTTCTCAATACTGCATATTCACACCTGCTCAATCTCATTTTTGCCCGATAACCAAACTCCCGTACGATCACAAGTTTCCGCCAAGAAAGAAATCAAAATACGGTGCTTCACCCGCCACCTCATCGTTCCGATATCCATGGCAGGCGATGGTTTGCGCTGCGCGAGCATGTGAATTAGCTAGCACTTGCTATGATACTCGCCAACGTGATGATGCGGTCACGCTCAGGGAAACGCGACTACCTACAAGGGATGGATCAGGATGAAAGTTCTTGTTACCGGCGGCACCGGCTTTACCGGCTTACATTTGGTCAGGCACCTTCTTAAAGAAGGGCATGAAGTGACTTCGCTCGACTTGCATGACGGCAAAGAAGCACAGGCGTTGCGCGAGCAAGGCGCGAATATGGTAACGGGATCGATCACAAACAAGGATGATGTTGAGAAGGTGGTAACGGGACAGGATCTTGTTTTCCATTTGGCGTCTGCGTTCCGTGAGATTTTTGCTTCGGAAGAGTTTTATCGTGAGGTTGATGTTGAAGGCACGCGGAATGTTTTAGATGCGTGTTTGCGGCATAACATTCCAAGGGTGGTGCATACGTCAACACAGGGTGTGCATGGGCATACAGATAAGGTGCCACAGGATGAGAGTGCGCCGTTTGGGCCACTGGATTTGTATTGCAAGGCGAAGCTTGAAGCAGAATCTGTGTGTAAAGAATACATCGAGAAGGGATTGCCGCTGGTGATTTTGCGGCCATCATCGATTTATGGGCCGGGCGTGACGTTTGGGTTCTTGAAGATTTTCAAGATGATCCGCGATGGGAAGTTCTTCATGGTGGGGTCGGGGAACACGCACAATCACCCGGTGTATATCGATAACTTGATTCAGGCGCTGATGCTGGCGTCGCATGTAAAAGAGGCCGTGGGGCAGACGTACATCATTGGTGATGAGCGGTATGTGACGCTGAATGAATTGACGGCGGCGATGGCGAAAGCACAAGGGATTGAGCCGAAGTTTAAGCGGTTCCCGTTTTACACACCGTTGTATTTGGTGGCATGGGCGGTGGAATCTGTTTGCCGACCGCTAAAGATTGATCCGCCAATTTTCCGCCGGAGATTGGCGTGGTTTAGGACGAATCGTGGATGGTCAATCGAGAAGGCAAAGCGGGAGTTGGGGTACAAACCTGCGATTGATATTGAGGAAGGTTGCCGGCGGTCAGTGGAATGGTATCGGGCGGAAGGTTTGCTCTAAACACGAGACAGCTGCATATATACATATCTTTAAGTGACGAGCGCCGTTTGAAATGCGGCAAGGTTTTGCTGCACAAACGTAAATTCACACTTAGACCACTGAATGCGAGCCTGAATCTCCCCTGGATCAGTTGGCTTACAGGTTAGCACTTCTGCTTGCTGGAGCCAGAACGCAATGTTCTTCTGCTGCCGTTTTAAGACTGCATCCATCAAGCCTTGGCGCTGCAGAACATCAAGCCCGTAAGCATCAGCAAACACGCGAACCTGATGTGTTTGTACCGCCAGCGGCCCGCGCGACGGCTTGGAGGAGATGCACCATGTCCAAGCCATGTAAGCCATATCTTCCAATGGATCGCCCGGCTTGCAAAAATCAAAATCGATAAAGGCGATCGGCTTCTCCTCTTGAAATACCGTGTTGTTCGGTCCCGGATCGTGATGACAAACCACGGCACATTCACCGGCAAGGTCACTCCCGCACGTCGCATCATGGAATACTCGCAGTAACCTACCCGCTTCTGCAATCTGCCAATCCTCAAACAATTGAAATTTAAGCGGAACCCATCCGGGAATGAACTGCAGCACATCACGGCCACGTTCATCTGTATCCAGATAACGCGGTACGACGGTACAATCTTGCAACTCACAATGGCGTAACACACGAGACCAGAACGGGGAGGTTTCAGATGCTGGCCTGCGCACCGTGTTACCCACGCGCACGATGCCTTCGGTATACCTGCCACCGGTTAAAGGCACTTCGATTTCATTCGGATGATTCGATATGGGCACAAAGGCAAGATAACAAAAAGCGAGCTGGGCGTGTTGTATTGTTGATTAATAAGACATCCCCACGGCTTGGCCCCAGAAGAGGTGGTATTGGGTGAATTAAATGTCTTTGATGAGGATGATTTCAACGGCGGCGGGGCCGTGGACGCCGGTGATGAGGACGCCTTCGATGTCGGCGGTTTTACTGGGGCCGGTAATGAAGCATTTGCTACTGGGCTGATCGGCACTTGGCGTATTTTTGAAGCGGGCGAGGTAGTCGATCATGTCGGGAAGAATGTCAGATTGTTTGACCAGAGCGATGTGGGTCTCGGGGACGAGGGATGAGCCGCGAGATTGCGTGGGGTTGGATTCGATAACAAGCGTGCCGGTTTCAGCGAGGGCGGCGGCGACGTTGGTGATGCCGCACTGCGCGTCGTACTGCCCATCGAAATTCGCTTCCCCTGCAGGCTCAAACACGTCGATGCCCATCCCCCGAAGCATGCCTTTGATCTCAAAATCTTTGCCAAGTTCATCGGCGTTCAGGACGACTTTTTTAGCTTGGTGTTTAGTGAGGATTGTTTTGAGCACGGTCCAGAAGTCTGGGCCAGCGGTGGTAGTGAGCTTCATGCCAACGGCAGTTGCACCTTGCGTGAAGCGCTGGGCAAGATCGTCATCGGGTGCGGCGAGACGGACAAGCGATTCGTCGACGACAGGTGCATCTTCTTCTGGGGGGAGCGTTTGGGTGGTGTCGTCGCTTCGCTCTAATGATGTACGAACACGATTGAAGAAAGCGTCACGTGATTCGCCGAGTATTGTTTGCTGATTGGCCATGGTTGGTCTCAATGCGCCTAATCAATGATTAGACAATGTACTTTCGTGCACGTTATTTACGATTTTGGCTGTTCCACCAATTACGAAAATCTTTGCTCGTGGGCGAAGGGAGGTCTTTTTGTGAGGTCCAGCCTTTTGCAGGACCGGGAGCTTTGTGAAGCCACTTGCGGTTTTGGTAGACGTTATTGGATTGCGATGCTTTGCCTTTGAGGCGGAGCATGAAACGCTGTGCGGTGTTGCTGAGTTTGTATTTGAATGGCGAACGGAGTGCTTTGGCCCATTGCCGCATGAGGAATCGCTCACCCTTTTTGGCAATATTACGCTTGACCATTTCTTCGCGGAGGCGGATGAGGTGGCGAGGGATGTTGATGCGAACGGGGCATGCTTCGTAGCAAGCACCGCAGAGAGAGGAGGCGTTAGGGAGATCGGGGTAGTTGTTTAAGCCTTTAAAAACAGGGGTAAGCAGTGCCCCGATGGGGCCGGGGTAGACCGAGCCGTAGGCGTGTCCACCGACTTTACGGTAGACGGGACATGCGTTGAGACAGGCGCCACAGCGGATGCAGCGGAGCATTTCACGGTTCTCGGGTTTAAGAACTTCGGTACGTCCGTTATCGACGAGGACAATGTGCATGTCTTCCGGCCCGTCGAGTTCCTCGGGGCGTTTAGGACCAGTCATGATATGGGTGTAACAGGTGAGGGGCTGGCCAGTGCTTGATCGTGTGAGGACTTTGAGCATAACGGCAAGGTGTTCTTGTCTGGGAATGAGTTTCTCGATACCGACGAAGGCAATATGTGTTTTGGGTGCGGAGGTTGAGAGGCGACCGTTACCTTCGTTGGTGCAAATAACAACGCTGCCGGTTTCGGCAACGAGAAAGTTACCACCGGAGATACCGAGGTCAGCTTGGTGGTATTTGCTGCGGAGGTGTTCACGGGCGATTTTAGTGAGTGTTTCGGGATCTTCAGTGTACTCGGCACCGAGTTCACGTTCGAATGCTTTGGCGACGGAAACGCGGTTCTTGTGGATCATGGGCGTGACAATGTGGGAGGGCGCGTCGTTGTCGAGTTGGATGATGAACTCGCCGAGATCGGTTTCGACGGTAGTGCAGCCGACGGATTCGAGCGCGTCCAAGAGTTGAATCTCTTCGGTGACCATGCTTTTGCTTTTGACGCAGAGCTTGGCATCGATAGATTTGGCGATTGCGGCTCCGATGTCGCGGGCTTGCTTGGCGTCTTTGGCGAAGTGAACTTTAATGCCTGTTTTTTCAGCGTTTTCGATAAATTGCTCGAGGTAGTGGTCGAGATGATCGAGGGTGTGTTGTTTGATCTTGCCGGCGAGATCGCGGACGGCGGTAGTTTTATGACCGAATGTTTTCTCGAGGGTTTGCTTACGGGAGTTGTCTTTGAGGACGGTGGTGCTGTTGACGAATTGTTGAAGCTGAATGTTTTTGACGGCTTCATCTGCACGAGGCTTCATGTTGTAGGGGAGCTTGGGGAACAGGGTTTCGTGCGCGTCGTGTTTGGGCTGATCTAACTGTTGATTCGCAGGTGTGTCGCTCATTTGTCACCTCCAGGTTCGAGGAGGCCCATACCTTCGGCGAGGATTTCGGCAACACTGGTGAATTGTTTTTGAACACCTTCGCGGCGACAGGTACCTTCGATGTTCATGGCGCAACCGGCGTCGTTGATGACGACGGTGTCGGCGCCGGTTTTGTCGATGCATGCGGTTTTATCACGGGCCATTTCACCGGAGATTTGCGGGTATTTCATGCTGAAGGTTCCGCCGAAGCCACAGCATTGTTCTTTTTTATCGAGTGGGTGATAGCCAAGTCCGGAGATTTGCTGGAGGAGATTTGAGGCTTCGTCGGTCATGCCGATACCGCGGAGGTGGCAGGAATAATGATAGGTGACATCCCCGTTCCAACTGACGGCGTGCTCTTTGGGATCGAACTTAAGGACCTTGGTGAGGAATTCGACGAACTCGTACGTTTTACCAGCGAGTTTTTTGGCGCGTGGCAGCCAGTCGGGTTCGTCTTTGAGTGCATCTTCGTAGTAGTCACGGACCATGGCGCAGCATGAGCCTGAGGGGGTAACGACGTATTCGGCATTTTCGAAGATTTCGATCATGCGTTTGGCAAGAGCGCGGGTTTCATCGGCAAAGCCGTTGTTCCACATGGGCTGGCCACAGCAGGTTTGCTCTTGCGGGAAGTCTATCTCGCAGCCAAGCTTTTCGAGCACCTTGACCAAAGCAATACCTACACGGGGGTAGTACTGGTCAGTAAGACACGTTATGAAGAGTGACACTTTCATAAGAAAATATTCTAAATTATTTCAAAATCTATCACAAGTTTTCATTCTTGACGTCATGTCTGGCCATTCAAGCACCAAGGTTTTGCTGATAGATCCCAACTGCAAATATTGCTTTGTACGATGTTTGTGCACAACACACTAGATTATATCGGTCACAAGCCAGTCATATCCAAGACGCACATGGCCTTTTCAAGAACACGAACTTCGATGGGTGTTTGCCCACCAACATCCCCATCAACCTGAACGGGGACAGGTTTGCCTGAAGCATCGGTGGTGGCTGGCGGGTCAATCTTGTCGGGCTTCGGTTCGGGGTCTTGGGGGCGAGATTGCAATTTACGGATAACGACGTGCTTGGCACGGCCGTGGATGACGTCTTCACGTTCTAGGTGTTTACGACGCCAAATGCTAACGCCGTATTGAAGGAGGCGTAGAAGTCCTCTTTTAGTCAGAACGACCCAGTCGAGCAAGCCATCATCATCAAGAACTTCACCGCCAATTGGAAGACCCATCGCATATTGCTTGAGTGAGAAAACAAAGACGTGTGCACCACGAATGGTTTGCGGCGGCGAACCATCTTGACTGTCAACTTCGATTTCCATCTCGGGATAGTCGTATTGACGGGCGACTTTGAAAATCGGCCGTGCATAGGTCAGACGCTTGACTCGCTTTTTGGCGGCTTCACCGCCTTCTTTGCGCCAAGCATCGAGTTCGTGAACTACGGCGGCATCAAGTCCTGCACTCATCATGAGTGTAAAGAGCTTGCCGTTAACTTCACCCACATCGATTTGTCGAGATTTACCGCGAACAATGGCCTTCGCAAGACGATAGCCTTCTTGTGAGAAAGCGTATTCTTTGGCAAAGAGATTTTCATTACCCATAGGAAGCATGGCAATAGGAATTTTGGCGAGTGTGCCAGACCACGCCAGTTCGTTGACAACATCGCCGAGAGAACCATCGCCACCAGCACTGACGATACAACGACATTCATCAGCAAGGCTACGGCTACCGAGAACTTCACGGCGCTGCTCAAGATCCCAAACAACACGCACATCAAAAGCGCGTTCACCAAGCGCGGATTCGAGTTCATCCACATGTCGTCTGTTTTCACCGCTGCCGCTGAATGGATTGGCAAACACATAGACCACACGGCGCGGATCGTCAGATGCGTAAGGATCAGAATGTTTGGCGTCTGGGTGAACTTCCATGAGTAACAGGATATGCGAA